>NZ_CAWMYC010000170.1:0-34342 GCF_963872035.1 Scytonema sp. HK-05 | reverse complement strand
ACAATTAAAGACATTTCTACCTATTGCGTAGCTTTAAGTAGATTTAGTTTACCCCCTACGATCTGCCGCTACGTGAACAATAAGATTCCCGACTTGTTGAAGAAGTCGGGAATCTAAGCCTTGTCTTCCTTGTTTATTCAACAATTAATAATTGATATCATGTCCGGATAATCAACCATAATTCTCGCATTACCCCTCCCCATGAATCGGGGAGGGTGCCGATAGGCGGTTGGGGTCAATTTATTACGGGTAATTGAGCGGACTTGATATGATATCTTTGAACGCAACTCTTTGCACTTAGCTGTGAAGTATGTGGAACCAATTAAGCAGCCAATACGTCATCATAGGTAGAGTTGTGATTCATATTTCTTGCAAAAGTCTTTTTCTGAGTGATTCTCAATAGAAAACTCCCGTTATCATGCATAAGCATTTAACGGGAGATTGCCAACAAATTTCAATTTTTTACCGCGATGCACCTCAAGGTAACTCGTTCGGGCTGGGAAGAGAGAATAGGAAAGAAACATTTCGCATTCTCTATTCCCGACCCCAAAGAGTGATGTTTAATTACGCCTACTAACTGCTGCAATTGATTTTTCTTCATACCCTGCTGCGTAATTAATCACGCATATCGTTTTGTATCTAGCGTGACTTCCATAAGCAACTCCAGCCACTTTAAAATTGGGGTTGAAGATGTTTTTTCTATGCCCGCGATTCGGCACTCCATCATCGATAAGTAATTGCATGACGATTTCCTGTGCCGTACTAGGACCATAGCTGATATTTTCCCCAGCACTAGATTGCCAACTTCCATAGCGGTCGATACGAGTAGATGGGTTGCTGCCATCGCTGCCTTGGTGACCTGTGGAACCTCTTGATCCATTATCTTTGACATGATCTCTAGCACCTAGAGACATTCCCACAGATGGAGTTAAAGGACTAAGAGGACGAGCTGACTGAAGAAATGCGATCGCCTCATCAACGGCTTTCACACCTTCATATGTTTGCATAATGAATTGATTGGAGACTTTGACTCGCTTACCTTGGAACTGCTGTTTATAGTTTTCCAACACAGCGATGTATCCCTTGGGATTTGTCCGAACCTTATTCATTTCCATAATTACCTGTTGTTCCAATGAAGACAGGTAAGTTGACGCTGCTACTGTCGTAGTAGGATTGGCTTGTTGAGCTTCACTAGGGGGGCGTTCCAACGTATTGTTTGCCACAGATGGGCTAGATAGAAATAGCTGAGAACTGCAAGTTGCGATCATAGCGATAGGGAACAACACACAAAATCCATTGCGACGCATTAATAACCTCACGATTTCTGTTCTATTGAGTTAATGGAGTTGCCTTGGATGCACAGCGTTTTACTGATGTTCATAATCAGTAGTTCTCGGTTTAATAGAGAACTTAAATAGAATTTGCAAATTTCTATTCTTTGTAACCTTTTGAACAACATACAGGAAACAGTCAGCCTACGGAAATAGACCTTAGGGGGGATGACTTGCCATACAGGCATTGTGTACGTATGTCTTTTTATGTTCAAAACAGCACTTATTAACTAGTGAAAATTTATCTAATACGAGTCAATACATTCTCCATATCCGAGAGCTGCAATGCACCGGATAGAGTTTGACCATTCAGCACAAAAAAGGGAGTCCCAGAAAGTCCCAATCTCTCGGCAAGCTGTATATCTTTCTCAATTGCAGTGTCGGCGTAAGAGCGTTCGCCCTTATCGGTGCTGTTTTGGCGATCGCCCTTATCGGCGCGGCTTTGGCGATCGCGTTTAAACTTTTCGAGATCCAAATTGAGATTTTCGGCGATATCCAAATATAAGGGCTCACCCAGTTCTTTTTGATGGGTAAAGAGTGCGTCCTGATATTCCCAAAATTTACCCTGTTGCTGTGCTGCCCAAGCAGCTGTTGCGGCTGGCATCGCTTGAGGATGAATCGATGTGAGAGGGAAATGTTTGTAGACCAAAGTGACCTCATCCTTATGCTTTGCCATAAACTGTTTTAGGGTTTTATGCGCCTGGGCACAATAGGGACATTGAAAATCTGAGAATTCTACTAATAAAATCTTGGACTGCGGTGAGCCAGTCGTGGGAGACTCACCAATCACCTCTTGGGGATTGGTTTTCATTTGACGCACAAATGCTTGCTGTGCTTGCTGTATTTGTGCTTGTTGCTTCTGCTGGTACGCTTGTACTGATTCGATGAGGACTTCCGGATGTTCCCGGATAACTTGTAAGATTTGCTCTTCTAATTCCGGACTGATGCGATTCGCCGCATCTGCGGGGGGTGAGCAACCCAACACTAAACAGAATATGCACAGTGCAGCTAAACTACGTAGCCACTCAATATTTTTACTTAGCCAGTAGGAAAATGCACGCATACAGAAAGGGATTATGGAGACAATTTCTACCATCTCTTACTATTGAGTGAGTTGGGTAGTATTGATTAGTCAAAATTACGCATCAGTTTTAGGTTTTCTATAAACTGTAGTAATACTGTTGTAAAGATTACTTCATTGTGTCAGGGAAAAGTGATATATATATAGATTCTCTGAATTCTGATCTCACGAAATCAGCACTGTACAGAGGTTGATGATTAACTGTGGAAATCTGCTGAAAGTGCCGTAGCGTAGAGGGTGCAGCGTTTTGCGCTACGGCAGTATCTCAAAGATAAGAGCATTTTTACTTAATCGTTCTCAGGTGGCATACATCAAATGCAGGCGTGGATCAGCGATAAGCTAGAAATAATGCCATCTTGCCTTAGGGGGAAACAATCGTGCAATCGATTCAAGACAAGATCATAGAGAAGTTGCAATTTTTGTCATAAGCATATCTAATCAGGTGCTGGATTTTGTATCTTTGGCACAGGCAACTTTCACCCCACCCCTTACCCCACCCCTTACCCCACCCCTTACCCCACCCCTTACCCCTCCCCTTGGCAAGGGGAGGGGAGGTTTTGGCGTTAGCCAAAGCCGGGGTGGGGTTTCGACTGTATGACAACGAAGTAAGCCTTAGTAGGGTGCGTTATGGACGGAACGTCCTAACGCACCGAAAATCTGGGATGGTGCGTTGCGCTACGCGACAACACACCCTACAGAAGGGATAATTTATTTTTTGGTACTCCCTAAGTACTACATTTCATAAATTCATATCGCAATAAGGGGGTTGTAGCTTTAGCGCTAAAGCGCAACTACGAACTATCACGCTACTTGCCTTGTGCAATCTTGTACTAAGCCTTTTGATTTTCACAAATCAAATAGGATTGCTCTAGCTGCTATCTACTCCGGAAAAATCAGAGCAGAAGTTGTTTAAATATGTAACAAGCTCCCAAATGCCTCAAGCTTGAATGCCGTCGTCGTTCGTTAGCATTACAAAGTTATATTAATGAGTGAGTGGCATTGGCAACTCCATCAGCCGTTAATCGGTCAACTTCCTGCATGAGCGCAGATTTTCCAAATTACCTGCAATCTGTGTGTACTGCCTACCACGATTGGTGGGAACTGTACACGATCACAGATGTGGAAGGAAGTAAAACAGCACAGCGGCAAGAAATGCCGTCGGTGTTTGATTTTGGCTTGATGGTGGAAACTGTGCAGGCGAAGCAGCAGGAGAGAGGCGAGACGCCAGAGAAAATAGAACAGGAAACAGAACGCTTGCCAGTGCAGGAAGGAATACGTAAATATGCTGATAATCATGTGCTACTGGTGGGAAGACCAGGTTCGGGGAAATCCACAGCGTTAGCGCGGTTGTTGCTGGAAGAGGCACAGAAGGCAATATCTCCGCAAAACCCCACCCCTAACCCCTCCCCGCAAGCAGGGAGGGGAACAGTCAACGGCGGGGTGGGCTGCATACCCGTACTGGTGGAGTTGCGGCAATACAAAACTTCCGTGCTGGATTTGATTCGACAATTCTTGAGGCGGCATAAGTTACGCCTAGAGAGTGCGGACATTGAAACGCTGCTGGATGACGGGCAATTTTTGCTGCTGGTGGATGGGGTGAACGAGTTGCCCAATGAAGAAGCACGGCGAGACTTAAAAACCTTTCGGCAGAATTACCCGCACACGCCGATGATTTTCACTACGCGAGATTTGGGCGTAGGTGGCGATTTGGGGATTGAGAAAAAGCTGGAAATGCAGCCGTTGACGGAAGGGCAGATGCAGCAGTTTGTCCGCGCTTATTTGCCAGAACAAGGTGAGGAAATGCTGCGGCGGCTGGGTGGAAGGTTGCGGGAGTTTGGGCAAACGCCGCTGCTGCTGTGGATGCTATGTACGTTATTTAAACAAACGGGCAATGTACCACCGAATTTGGGTTTAGTGTTTCGCTGCTTTGCCCAGAGTTATGACGGCAAAATTAAAGATGATGTCCCGGTTTCCCAGGAGTCGCGCCGTTGGTGGCAGGAGTTATTGCAGCATTTGGCGTTTGAGATGATGCAGGGAGACACGCCTACAGAGTTGCGAGTCACGATTGACAAGCGAGAAGCGGAAGGAATTTTTGAGAAGTTTCTTGTAGGTAAAGTTGATTATCCTCCCACTCGGGCGAAAGAATGGCTAGAGGATTTGCTCAAGCATCATTTAATCCAAGTTGTCAGCAATGAGCAAATAGAGTTTCGTCACCAGCTGCTTCAGGAATATTACGCCGCAGAATGTTTACTCCAGCAGCTTCCCAATATTAGTGATAAGAAGTTGAAACGTGATTATCTTAATTATTTGAAGTGGACAGAACCTTTAGCGCTGATGTTGGCGTTGGTGGAGAAAGAGGCGCAGGCGGTGCGGGTAGTGAAATTAGCGCTAGAGGTAGATTTGGCGTTAGGGGCAAGGTTGGCGGGGGAACTGAAGCAAGAGTTTCAGGGAAAAACAGTTGGTTTCATTTTAGGGCTAGATATTCCTGAATTACTCAAGATTAAGTTTTTGGGTAGCATGGGAACTGAGTACGGGGCCACTTTTTTAAGCAACTTATTACAACATGAAGATTCTGATGTGCGTAGCAGTGCCGCAAAAGCATTAGAAGAAATCAAAGATACCCAGGCAGTACCAGCTTTGATTCAAGCTTTGAATAATGAAGATTCTTCTGTGCGTAGCAGTGCCGCATATGCATTAGGAAAAATCAAAGATACCCAGGCAGTACCAGCTTTGATTCAAGCTTTGAATGATGAAGATTCTTCTGTGCGTAGGAGAGCCGCATCAGCATTAGGAGAAATCAAAGATACCCAGGCAGTACAAGCTTTGATTCAAGCTTTGAATCATCAAGATTCTGATGTGCGTAGCAGTGCCGCATCAGCATTAGGAGAAATCAAAGATACCCAGGCAGTACAAGCTTTGATTCAAGCTTTGAATAATGAAGATTCTTCTGTGCGTAGCAGTGCCGCATATGCATTAGGAAAAATCAAAGATACCCAGGCAGTACCAGCTTTGATTCAAGCTTTGAATGATGAAGATTCTTCTGTGCGTAGGAGAGCCGCATCAGCATTAGGAAAAATCAAAGATACCCAGGCAGTACAAGCTTTGATTCAAGCTTTGAATCATCAAGATTCTGATGTGCGTAGGAGTGCCGCATCAGCATTAGAAAAAATCAAAGATACCCAGGCAGTACAAGCATTGATTCATGCTTTGAATGATGAAGATTCTTTTGTGCGTAGGAGTGCCGCATCAGCATTAGAAAAAATCAAAGATACCCAGGCAGTACAAGCATTGATTCATGCTTTGAATGATGAAGATTCTTATGTGCGCTGGAGAGCCGCAGATGCATTAGGAAAAATCAAAGATACCCAGGCAGTACAAGCATTGATTCAAGCTTTGAATCATCAAGATTATTATGTGCGCTGGAGAGCCGCAGATGCATTAGGAAAAATCAAAGATACCCAGGCAGTACAAGCATTGATTCAAGCTTTGAATCATCAAGATTATTATGTGCGCTGGAGAGCCGCAGATGCATTAGGAGAAATCAAAGATTCCCAGGCAGTACAAGCATTGATTCTAGCTTTGAAGGATGCAGATTCTTCTGTGCGTAGGAGAGCCGCATATGCATTAGGAGAAATCAAAGATTTCCAGGCAGTACAAGCTTTGATTTTAGCTTTGAAGGATGAAGATTCTTCTGTGCGTAGCAGTGCCGCATCGGCATTAGGAAAAATCGGTAGCTCTGAAATACTTTCTCGGATATGGGAGTTGCGATTAACTGGGGTAGACTATGCAGAAAATGTTATTTCAAAGATTCAAGAGCGTTATAAGTTTTATAACCATGAAATTTTTCATTCTCCCCCAGTTAAGAAGGAAACTAAAACCGAATCAGAAACTTCTAAATCGTCAACTTACATCTTTCATCAACCTGTAGGCAATGTCAACACAGGAGATGTCAATATCCAGGGTAATCAAATTGGAACTCAGCACAACCAACTAAATAATAAGGATTAAAACTATGTCAGAAACTTCTAAGTACCAAAATAGTTTTCATTTCAATCAAGCTCCTGGCAACGTCAACACAGGAGATGTTACCATCCAGCGTGATCAAGTTGGCATTCAACACAACTACGCGCCAGAACAAAAACAAAATCTGGCGGAAGCAGCGAAAGAGATTCAGCAATTACTAGATCAACTGTCTCAGACTTACCCAACCACCACTCAAAGAGAAAAGCAAGCCGTTGCCAATCAAGCAATTGAGCAGGAAATTAAGCGCAATCCAACATTCAAAGCGCGGTTACGTGCTGCTTTAAAAGCAGGCGGAATAGAAGCGTTAAAGGCAATATTTAATCACCCCGCTGTCAGCATTCCTATTGAAACGATTAAAGGTTGGATTGAAGCTGAATAAAATCTTAGCTGGCGGTTAGAAACCGCGCCTATACAAACAAAACCCACCTCCGTGGGTTTCAATTCCATTAGTCCGCGTAGGCGGACTTCGTTTGTGTAGTAGCGATTTCTAATCGCCAAGACGAGACTCATGGACGAGTATCGGAACCTCGATGATGAGTCTTTTATACTCGTGGACGAGTGGTAAAGACTCGGCGGTGAGTGGTGAAGACTCGGCGATGAGTGGTAAAGACTCAGCAATGAGTATCAAAGACTCAGCGATGAGTATCAAAGACTCGGCGACAAGTATAAAACACTCGTTCACGAGTGGTGAAGACTCGCCGACGAGTATCAAAGACTCGTTCACGAGTGGTGAAGACTCGGCGATGAGTGGTAAAGACTCGTTCACGAGTATCAGTAAATATTAAGTAGGATGTGTGCCTTGTTCCCAGCCTCTGACTGGGAACACCATTGGCAGGCTCTGCCTGCCTTACTTGCGGCAGAGCCGCCTGAACCGCATTTCCAGGTAGAACCTGGAAACGAGATTATGTAGAGACGCGCCATGGCGCGTCTCTACAAAGAACGCGAATCCTTATTCTGGCAAACCGTGAACCTGCATCAAATCCAAACCCCGTTCAAATATCTCATCAATCGGCAACATTTGCCCATCAGTCGTCATAAATTTATGGTCTTTTGTTGCCCGAATAGTCGAACCATCTTCTAAACAATATTCAAACACCTCTTGCTGTCCGCGATTATGCCACTGGACAACAGGTTGTGTGTAAACATTCCCATTACTATCAACAGTATACACAGAGCATTCAATACTCTTTTCCACAATTTCCCCAATCGGCAAAAAGCCATATTCCACCGTCAACACTTCCGTGTCATAGCTTAAGCAATATTCGGCAAACTTCACCATTTGCTCGAATAATTCTTCAGCAATTTGTTTTTTCACTCCATTTTTCGCAGCGCCATCTACAAATTTTTCTCGCTGCTTCATCATCTCGTCAACTTTCTTTTTCCCCATGGCACGGCGCAGCAAATCTGCTTGTCCTAGAGAATATCCAGCCATATCTTGAGCAATTTTCATGATTTGTTCTTGGTAAACCATGATCCCGTAGGTTTCATTCAAGATAGGTTCTAGAATTTGTGTTTCATAGTCAATATTCTCTCGCCCGTGCTTACGGTTAATAAATTTGGGAATAAGTCCCGCATCTAGTGGTCCTGGTCGATACAGTGCCAAAATAGAGGAAATATCTTCTATGTTGGAAGGCTTCAAGTCGCGGACTATTTGCCGCATTCCCGAAGATTCTAATTGAAATATGCCTTCTAATTCTCCTGCTTCTAAAAGTTCGTAAGTCTTTTTAACGTCTTTTGGCAAAGTGTTAAATTCGCCTTTCGCTAATATCCTTTGAGCTTTTCTTTCTTGACTGGTTATCTCATAAGGGTCTATTTTAAACCCGTGTTTCTCTTCAATCAAATCAATGGTTCTCTGAATCATCGTCAGGTTTTTCAAACCCAGAAAATCCATTTTCAGCAAACCCAGTAATTCCAAGTCTTCCATGAAATACTGGGTAATCACAGAACCATCGTTATTTTTTTGTAACGGTACAATTTCATCTAATGGATCAGCAGAAATCACCACACCCGCTGCATGCACACCAAAGGTTTTGTTCGTTCCTTCAATACGGATTGCCATGTCAACCCAATGGCGTACCATTGGGTCATTGTCATATTTTTCTTTAAACTCTGGTGCTGGTGTTGCGTCGGAAATCATCACCTTGAGTTTGGTGGGTTTTCCTCGGGAAACCGGAATAAGCTTTGCCATTTTGTCTGAGTCCCCATAGGGAATATTTAACACTCTGGCAACATCTTTTAAAACTGCTTTGGAAGTCAGGCGGTTAAAAGTAATGATTTGAGCAACTCTTTCTTTACCGTATTTTTCTGTCACATAATCAATGACTTTATCTCGTTGTTCGATACAGAAATCCGTATCAATATCAGGCATGGATTTCCGATCTGGGTTGAGAAATCTTTCAAACAGTAGTCCATGATGCACGGGGTCAATGTTAGTAATTCCCATTGTATAAGCAACTAATGACCCCGCAGCGGAACCGCGACCTGGTCCAACCGGAATATTATTATCTCTGGCAAATTTGATGTAGTCCCACACGACTAAAAAGTATGTGGAAAACCCCATCCTCTGAATCATTGTGAGTTCATATTCCAGTCTTTCTTTATAGACTGTGTCAACTTCATTTCTCGATTTGCGATTTAATCTTTGTAAGAGTCCTTGCCAAGCAACTTCTTCCACATAAGTGTCGGCAGTGTGACCTGATGGGATGGGATAATTGGGAAGGCGAGGCGTATCCAGAATTTGGTAAGGCTCAACTTTCTCTGCAACTTCGACTGTGGTTGTCACTGCTTCTTCAATGACATCCTCTGGCAAATGGTCACGAAATAGCAGCTTCATTTCTTCAGCGGATTTGAGATATTCTGTACCGCTGTAACGCATTCGCTTATCTTCAGAAATCAATTTCCCAGTTTGAATGCACAGCAAAGCATCGTGTGCTTCAACGTCGTAACAAGAAATAAAATGCGAATCGTTAGTGGCGACAATTTTAATATCTAGCTCCCGCGCAATTTTGACAATTTCTACATTCACAATTCGGTCTTCTTGGGAGCCGTGGTCTTGAATTTCTAAATAATAATCTTCACCAAAAGTTTCTTTATACCACTTAGCAACTTTACGTGCTGCCTCTAGTTTGCCGCTGAGAATTGCTTGGGGAATTTCCCCACCTAAACAAGCACTCGTTACAATTAAGCCTTCATGGTATTCTTTTAATAAGTCTTTGTTGATGCAAGGACGGGAAAAAATTCCTTTACCCTGCACACCTTGAAGGTTGGAAAGTGTTGTTAGTTTAACTAAATTTTTGTATCCTTTTGTATTTTTAGCTAAAACAACTTGATGATAACGGGGACGGCGTTCTTGTTTCGTGATATCGCCGTTGATGATATACATCTCGTTGCCAATAATTGGCTTGATATTTTTATTTCTACATATTTTAATCAGTTCGATCGCCCCATACATGACACCATGATCTGTGAGGGCTATTGCTTTGATTCCCAGTTCGATGGCGCAATCGACTAAATCTGGCAGCTGACTTGCTCCATCAAGCAGACTGTAGTCACTGTGAATGTGCAAAGGGACAAAGGACATATGGGTTTCCAACTAGCAGTCAAAAGTAGAAGCGTTTACCAGGGTAACGCAGTTTGTCGCCGCGTGCGATCGCCTTATCCGGAATCTTTATTATCCAAAGTGATGCTTTAATAATCGCATTGCGAACTGAGCGTCTTGCATGAACGAAACAGACAGCATCGACAAGCCTAATACTAAACCTCGCCCTTGGTGGCAAAGAATTCCGCTGACTTTACAAATTGTCATCGCGCTGATTCTGGCGATCGCATTGGGTATTGCATTGGGTGCAGGAAACCCCAGCCCAGCAAATAAAAGCTTCATAGAGACTTTAGCAATTCCGGCTGAATTGGTGCTAAAAGCTCTCCGCGCCCTGGCGACGCCGCTGATTTTGATGGCAGTATTGCATACCTTCATGACAACCAGCATCCCTGGTACAGCAGGACGGCGTTTAGCGGTGCTGCTGTTTACTAACACGACAGTCGCTATTGTGATTGGACTTTTCGTGGCAAACGTCCTGCGTCCTGGGACTTGGGGACGTTTGGCTCCTCCAGGAGGTGCCCAAACAGCTCCTAAAAGTTTCGATCCTTGGGGACTGTTGAGAGATGCTGTACCACAAGCTATCCTTCAACCTTTGGTAGATAATAATGTTATCCAGCTGATCGTTATTGCTCTTTCCTTTGCGATCGTCTTGCGGGCAATAAAATCAGAGCAAATTGCCCAACGCAAGAGAGGATACCAGGCGATAGAGGATATAATCGGCATTCTGTTTGACTGTATCATCCGCATCCTCCACTGGGTTATTGCCTTAGTACCATTGGCAGTTTTTGGAATTGTTGGTAAAACTGTTGCCGAAAAAGGCTTTGAGCCGTTTAAATCTCTAGGCGCGTTTGTCGTGGCGGTACTGGTGGGGTTGGCGTTGCAAGCTTGCTACTACCTGACTCGGGTAAAATTTGGTTCTTGGGTTAACCCATTAAACTTTCTGCGTGGCGGTACGGATGCCTTTTTAACAGCTTTCTCAACAGATTCCTCAGTCGCGACAATGCCCATCACCTTTGAAGTTTTGCAGACAAAAATTGGTTTACGGGAATCTTCTGCTTCTTTGGGGGCGTTAGTTGGCTCAAATTTCAACAATGATGGGACTGCGCTTTATGAAGCGATGTCTGCGCTGTTTATCTCCCAGGTGATTGGGCAAAATCTCAGTATCCCGCAGCAGTTCGTTGTCATCCTCACGTCGATTTTTGCATCGGTGGGTGCAGCAGGTATCCCAGAAGCAGGGTTGGTGACGATGACACTGGTGTTCAGTTCCGTTGGCTTGCCCACACAGTATATTGCTTTGTTAATAACAGTGGATTGGTTTTTGGATCGCTGCCGCACTGTGATCAATGTTATGGGGGATATGACTGTCAGTGCCTTACTCGATGGCAAAAAGCCCCGTTCCCTTGACGAGGCTTAGTCAAAATAAGTCAAAAATAAAAAGTCAAAAATTTTTACTTTTGACTTTTGACTTTTTCTATTCACTGCTATCTAATTCTGTTGTGGTCCTTTTGCATCACACACCTTAGCCCAGCACCGTTCTAAAAGTTCCATTCTATGTAGATGCGCGAAGCGACGCGGGCTTAAAACCAGCTTTGTTTTGTCACTGAAGACGGGCTGATTGAGATACTGCCAAAAAGGAAATTTAATTTTGCTGTTTTCGTGAGTCATACAAAGAGGACAATACGATAGAACGGTTAATTCAGTGCCTTTATGTATAAAATACAATAAGTACTGATTCCTGAGTTAAAGGTTACATAATACTTATTCGACTGTCCTTGTGGCAAACACGGAAGATTTTCCAACTTTTGGATGATGTCAACAGCAGCTTTTTACTTATACTTCTGACCAGATATATAAAATCTACTAAATTAAGCTGTTGCTGATTTTTTGTGGGATGGGCGTCTCGCCCGTCTGAGATTTGGGCGCGCTAGAAGCCATTGGTGTCAATTTAAGCTGAAAGCTTTGTAATTACGTGACATCGTAGCTTTGTGCTTGCCCACAATTTTCGCTTCACCCCACCCCGGTTTTGTCTTGCGCCAAAACCTCCCCTCCCCTTGCCAAGGGGAGGGGTAAGGGGTGGGGTAAAGCCAATGTGGAATAAAGGTTTAAACGTGATTGTTGACACCTATGGCTGTCCGGCTCACCCCACAACAACATTTCATACAACTGAGAACCGCTACAAGAGCCAAGAGTAACTCTTGACTCTTGGCAATCCTCATAAGAGAGTATGCAATTGTACCAAGCGTTAAAGCTTAATAATGATTGCCCGTTTTGCGATGGTGAATGGCTGTTACGGCATCGGGTTTGAGTAATTTCCCGTTGTCAACAGTTGCATACACAACCCAATGGTCTCCACATTCCATGCGCTTATTGACAGAACACTCAAGATATGCTGAAGCGTCAGTGAGGACGATGCAGCCGTTATCCGCAACATCTGTAGGAAAACCTGCAAATCTCTCTTCTCCAGGAGCAAAAGATTTGCGGAAGTGTTTCATGTATTCTTGTTGATTGCCTTCAGGCAGAATATTTAAAACAAACTTACCGCCTGGATACATCAGGGTATCAATCGCCCGGTCTTTGGCAATAGCAACGGTAAGACCGGGTGGGTTAAAGGTGGCTTGAGAAATCCAAGATCCCATCATTCCAGTAGAGACTTCTCCAAGCTTTGCCGTCACGACGCAAACTGATCCGACAATCCGACCGACAGCTTGTTCAACAGGGGTCGCTGCTGGTTGAGCCAAACGCAGTTTTTTAGCTTTTCTTAGGGTTTGAGCAAAGTCTGTACCCGTTTCTTCACACTGCTTGAGAAGGACATCTGAGGGTTTAAACTTCACTTTCATACTGTCAAACCCAAACCGATATCCCGCATCCCGGAGTTTGCCTTCGATTAAGTCAAAAGCTTCGCCACTCCATCCGTAGGAACCAAACACTCCAGCGAGTTTGCTATTGTCACTAATCGATAATACAATACCCAAAGCAGTGTGAATGGGAGTCGGCGCATTACCACCAATGGTGGGAGAACCGATGATAAACCCATCAGCTTTTTCTACAGCTGCCTTGATTTCTTCAGGTTGAGCAAATTCGCAGTTGATAGATTCTACAGCCACTCCTCCTTTGGTTAAACCAAGGGCGATCGCCTGCGCCAGAGTTGCTGTATTTCCATAAGCTGAGGCGTAAAGTAGGGCAACAGTAATCTCGCGCTCGGTTTGAGAACGGCTCCATTGCTGATAAGCTTGGGTCAGTTCTACCAAGCCGTATCGTACTACTGGACCGTGAAGGTTACCATACATTCTCACTTGCAGTTCTGATATTTTCTCGAGAGCTGCTTGTACATGAGTTGCATGAGGAGCCATCAAGCAATCGAAGTAGTAACGCTGGTCTTCCTTTAAAACGCCCCAGTCTTCATCAAAGACATCGTCACCACAGATATGGGCACCGAATAGCTTATTGCTGTACAATATCTGGGTTTGCTGGTCGTAGGTACAAAGACCTGCGGGCCAACGAGGACTGGGGATGGGGAGACAGCGCAACACATGACCCTTACCTAAATCCAGAGTTTCTTTTCCCCGCATCACCATGATGTTCAATTTGTGGTTGGGGAAAGTCGCACGTAAATTGGCAGCACCAGGAAGGGAACAGACAAAGGTCAGCTGTGGGGCAACTTCTAACAAAGCTTTGAGGGTTGCCACTCGGTTGGGATTAAAGTGACCTAATATCACATAATCCAACTTTTTCAAGTCTAGAGACTGCTGGAGTGCCTCTATAAAAATTTGCGTGAAAGTTTCTGGGGGTGGGTCAATAATTGCAGTTTTATCACCTTCGATGAAATAGCAATTCGAGGTGGTACCCTTTGCCAGCGCGTATTCAATTTCAAACCGTAAACGCGTCCAACTGCGTGCCCTGAGTACTGTGGTGTTTGTAGCGATCGCTAGAACTTGTACGTCGCGCGGATTGGGATTGTTCATGGTTATTGAGTGAGGGAGGTTCTGAGATAGGAGGATGAATAATTCGTAATTCGTAATTGAATGACTCATTACGAATTACGAATTAAAAATTACAAATTAGTAGTAGTTGCCTACTTTGCGATGGCGAACAGCTGTGATTCCATCGGGTTTGGAGACTCGACCGTCTTGAACTGTGCAGTATACGAGCCAGTGGTCGCTGCATTCGATGCTGCTCACAACTTCGCATTCCATATAGGCGAGAGCATCTGTGAGAATGGGGCAACCGTTTTTAGCTGTTTGGGTTTTCACTCCGGCGAATCTATCAGCACCGGGTTGCAAACGCTTGAGGAACTGTTTCTTTAATTCTTGATAATTTCCTTCTTCCAAAACGTTAAGGACGAACTTATCACCCAGTTGCATCGAGGAATCAATCGCACGGTCTTTGGCAACAGCAACTGTAAATCCTAAAGGTTGTATGCTGGCTTGAGCAACCCAGGAAGCGAGCATTGCACCTTGGGCATCAGCCTTTTTGCTGGTGATAATGTACAATCCGTTGCTAATCCGACCCAATGCTTTTTCTAAGTTTGCATCGATGGACTTGATTTGCTTGATGTTGCGTTCGCGGACGAGCAATTGTCCTAAGTCCGTACCTGCTTCTTCACACAATTGGTGTGTGGCTTTGGTAGGAGTTTCTTTAATCCGGATGGCTGGGAAGGCTTCTTTGATGCCAAGTTCGAGAAATTTTCTCCGCAGTGGATCAATCGGTTCATCATCCCCACCGTAGCATTCAAACAGTCCGATAACTTGCTTGCTCTTGGCAACAGCGAGTAGTGAACTGATGCCAGCATGAGCTGCGGCGTTAGCGCTTGGGGGCATACCAATAATGATGCCAGCTGCCCTACCTGCGAGTTCTTGGATTTCTTGGATCTCAGCGGAGGTGAGATCGATCATTTCGACGCCAACCTCAGTTTTCTGGACTCCATGAGCAATTGCTTGGGCAAGGCGTTCACTGTGTCCATAGCCGGAGACATAGAACAAAGCAACGATTGTTTCTGCCTTGGCTTGTTTTTGGCTCCAACCTTGATAGCACTCCCTAAGGACATCAAGATGGTGATATAATAAGGGTCCGTGTCCGTTGGCGATGATTCTAATTTTGCCAAGGTCGCCCATTTTCTTCATCGCATTGAGCAACGAACGGGAATTGGGACCCATCAAGCAATCGTAGTAGAATCGAAAATCTGGTTCAATCGCCTCTAGGTTGACGTCAAAGGTATCATCACTGCAATAGTGCATCCCAAAGGCGTCACAGGTGAAGAGAGTTTGGGTTTTGTGGTCGTAGCTAAATATTGTATCGGGCCAGTGCAGGTTAGGCGCACTCACGAATTCTATTTCGTGTCCTTGACCTAAATCTATGCGATCGCCACTTTTGACAATCCGCTTAGAAAATGGATCATGTACTAAGTTTTCCAGAAACTGGAGTGCGACTTTTGACGCTAAGACGGTAGCTCTGGGAGCTAACTGGAGAACGTCTTCAACTAAGCCGCTGTGATCTGGCTCTGTGTGGCTAACAATAATGTAATCAATCGCCTTCGGGTTGATCAGGCTTTTGAGCGTTTCTAAATATTGGTCCCGAAACTTGGTGTGAGAGGTGTCAACAAGAACTGTCCTGTCACCCCGGATGAGATATGAGTTGTATGTTGTACCGTTTTGTAATCCGAATTCTATATCAAAGCGATCGCGGTCCCAATCAAGACAGCGAATTGCTGTTGTGTTAGGAGCTATTTCGACCGTTTGTATTGTGAGCCGTTTTTGGACGTTCTCTGCAAGCGCTACCATTCGTCGTCTCCAAGCACAAATTTTCAGTCTTCTTTTCTGCCTCTATTTTGCTCATAATTAGTTTTGTAAATTTGTCACAAATTTTATTTTTTATAAAATTCAAGATGTAGTTATAATTACTATTTATTGGCTTATTTTTTTACTTAAAAATTGTTATTGATAGTCTTGAAAAGGAGACGTAATTATATCATTTTTTTCATTATTTTGCTGAAATATTTTACTTAAGAAATGTTGGCGAAATGATATTTATGTCAACTAATTTGTAGCAAAAGACATAAATTTTGTAACCGTTGTGTTTAATGAGCCAGACGCCTGCGGTTAAAACCGTAGGCTAATAGTTGAAGCCCACTAAAGTGGAGTGAAAATATCGTCACGCAAAGCCGTGCAACAAATGATTGTAACTAGGTCGGTGTAAATAATTAAAGCTATGTAGTAAGCGCTTTAGCGCTAAAGCGCTTACTACGAAATAGTTTTCAAGCTTTAGTTTTCTTTACAGAATCTATAAGGGAGTACCAAAAAATAAATTATCCATTATGTAGGGTGGGTTAGGCGCACGACAGTTGAGGTTTTACATACAGGACTTGCATTGCGCCGTAACCCACCATTATTTCGGTGGATTACTACAAATTGGAGATTTTTTTAATTGGAAGTCCCTAAGAATGCATACTGTTAGCAGTTAGGCGTCTTGCCAGCACTAGTTTTCTGAATTTTGAATTTTGAATTGCTTACTAGGTTTTTTCCGTAAAACTCATAGATGCTACGGTATAAGTAATATAAAAATATCTACAATTAGATAATTTATGGAACCAGTCACTCTAACGGCTGTTGCAACAGCGATCGCCACCCTTCTTTTAACAAAAGCACTGGAGAAAACAGGCGAAAATCTTGGAGATGCTGCATGGCAGCAAAGCCGCAAGTTAATAGAACAGCTTCGCAGTAAGAATAAATTACCATTGCTAACCAATGCTACGCAGGGAAACGAACAGCAACGATTAGATTATGGACAAGCTGTGCTGGAACTGAAAGCAGCAGCAGACGCAGATCCGGAAATTGCTCAACGAGTTGTGGAAGTAGAAGCAGCAGCGAAAGCCGATCCAAAATTGGCTCCGCAAGTCGAAGAAGTAGCAAATACAATTAATTCTCAACAGCCAACTATTCAAAACTTAGCAAAGCTGGCAGAAAAAATTAACAATCTCAATCAGGCACAGAATATTACAATAAATCAAACCAATACTTTTTGACTACAGTCGCCCGACTGGGAGAATCGGGTAAAGTCAACTCCCATCGATTGGCGCGAAGTCTGCCAAAACAAATTCCAACAGCAACTTGATGTTAATCGTCAACGACGGCTAGCAACAGGAAGGGGATTTGAACTCGATATTTATGTACCTTTAGGACTTGTTGAGCGCAAACAACAGCCTCGCCGCAGTGAGGATATCTCACCTGAAAAGGGAATGCTTGCGTATCAACTCACAGAGGAAGTTATCAAGACGACTTATGAGCATGAAAAATTTCTCACAGAGGTGATTGGGGATGCTTCCAACACCAAAAGCAAGAATATAGCCATTATCGGAGAACCAGGAGCGGGAAAGTCTACCTTGCTGGAAAAGATAGGCAAGTACTTAATCAAACATGACGGCTTGCCGATCTATATTCCTTTGAGCAATTTGTCTGGCGACACGCTGGAAAAATACCTGCTGAACCGTTGGCTGGAAAATCCAATCACACCAAACCAACTGCAAGAATTGTTGCAGCAACAGCGGGTGTGGTTTCTGCTGGATGGTTTGGATGAGATGCAAGCGGCATCCTCTGTTGACGCTTTAAATAAGATTAGCCAAGACATTAGCAAACTTGCAGCAGCGCGAGTTGTGTTAACTTGTCGGCTGAATGTCTGGGATGCTAGCACGAAAAATCTGCTTGACTTCCAGAATTTCAAAACTCAGGAGTTTAGCAGCGAGCAAGTACGGGATTTTATTCTGAAGTGGTTCCAACGCGCTAAGGAAGAGGACAAGAAAACGGAGGGACAAGCGGAACAGCTATGGCAAAAGCTGAATGAATCCGGAAGGGAACGCTTGCTTGACTTGGTAAAAAACCCCCTGAGATTAGCTTTGATGTGTCAAGTCTGGGACACAACTAAGGATTTACCAGAAACTCAAGCTGCACTTTACAAGCGATTTACACTATACCACTATGATTGGAAACAGGCTGAATTTCCAACAACGCTCGCGGAACAGTATAAGTTGAATGCAGCTTTAGGAAAGTTGGCACAAGAGGCTATTGCTTCTGGAAAAACCCGATTTCGCATTGGACAGAACTTTGCTTATCGGGTGATGGGAGAGAATCTCTTTAATCGCGCTTGTCGTTTAGGCTGGGTGAATCAAGTAGATCGAGATAAACAAACAGAAGAACCCTTCTATGCTTTCTACCATGCCACGTTTCAGGAATATTTTGCGGCATTAGCAATTGATGATTGGCACTTTTTGCTTAACCACGTCCCCAACAACCCATCCCAAGGAACTTATCGCATATTTGAACCCCAATGGAAACAGGTGATTTTGCTGTGGTTGGGTTGCGAGGAAGTAGAAACAGAGCAGAAAGAGCAGCTTATAAAAGCATTGGTAGAGTTTAAAGATAATTGCAATAACTTTTATAAGTATCGAGCCTATATTCTAGCTGCAACGGGAATTGCTGAGTTTGGAGATTGTTCTAAAGCTGATGAAATCGTAGAGCAAATCGTTAAGTGGGGCTGTAAAACTTCCCTCATTGACGAACTTATCACAGACGAACTTATCACAAGCTCTCCTCTTCAAAAAGCAGCTAAGGCAGTACTGGCAGAGACATATCGCCCAAAAGCCATTAATGCCCTTGTCAAGTTCACGCGCAACTCCAAGGATGATTCTACCCGTTGGCGAGCGGCACAGAGCTTAGAGAAAATTGGTGCTGGCAACTCTGATGCTATAAGCGCTTTAGTCGATTTAACCCGCAACTCCAAGGATGATTATACCCGTTGGCAAGCGGCATACAGCTTAGGGGAAATTGATCCTGGCAACTCTGATGCTATAAGCGCTTTAGTCGAGTTAATCGGCAACTCCAAGGATGATTCTATCGGTAGCGCAGCGGCAGAAAGCTTAGGGAAAATTGATCCTGGCAACTCTGATGCTATAAGCGCTTTAGTCGAGTTAATCGGCAACTCCAAGGATGATTATACCCGTA
This sequence comes from Scytonema sp. HK-05, assembly GCF_963872035.1. NCBI lineage: Bacteria > Bacillati > Cyanobacteriota > Cyanophyceae > Nostocales > Scytonemataceae > Scytonema > Scytonema sp. HK-05. The sequence goes on along the minus strand of NZ_CAWMYC010000170.1, from coordinate 15,319 downwards.
GGGAAGCGGCAGAAAGCTTAGGGAAAATTGATCCTGGCAACTCTGATGCCATCAGGGCTTTAGTCGAGTTAATCGGCAACTCCAAGGATGATTATACCCGTAGGAAAGCGGCAGAAAGCTTAGGGAAAATTGATCCTGGCAACTCTGATGCTATAAGCGCTTTAGTCGATTTAACCCGCAACTCCAAGCATGATGATACCCGTAGGTGTAGGCGTAGGCGTAGGCGTAGGCGTAGGGAAGCGGCAGGAAGCTTAGGGATATTTGGTGCTGGCAACTCTGATGCCATCAGGGCTTTAGTCGATTTAATCGGCAACTCCAAGGATGTTTTTACCCGTTTGCAACCGGCAGGAAGCTTAGGGAAAATTGGTGCTGGCAACACAGATGCCATCAGGGCTTTAGTCGATTTAACCCGCAACTCCAAGGATGATGATACCCGTTGGCAAGCGGCAGAGAGCTTAAAAGATATTTTGACAGTGGATCAGATGGTGGAAGTAGTTTCCAACTTGAAGTATTATTTATCGCCAATGGGTATAGCTATGTCAATTGTTAAATTCAAAATTTCGCAATACTCTGATTTCTACGAAGTCCTTTGGCAATACGCCCAAAATATGCCCTACCCTTCCTTTTATCACGCTTGGCATCATCGAAGGAATAAATAGATTTCGCAGCAGAAAATGGCTCATCAGACAAACTACCAACTAGTCAATGGCGATGAGCTGAGTCCTTCGGACACGCTGCGCAATCGCCCCACCGAAGGCGATCGCATTGATTTTCTTCAAGCTTGATATCATTGAGTGCGATCGCACGGAGTCCCCGCCAAAAGCGATGCTCCGGAGGAGCCGCGCAAGGCGCGAACGCGCGGAGTGTAGTGGCAGAATGCGATCGCCCTTACAGATACCATCTTTAATTTAAGCAGATCAACTCGTTTCGCCAATAGGTTGAATGAACGTCTAGGCAAAGGAGAATCAGAGGCGATTGGGTAAGGAACACTGTCAAAAGGGCGATCGCATTGATTTTCTTCAAGTTCGATATCATTGGGTGCGATCGCACGGAGCGCCCACCAAGAACGCGCCTGTCAAATGAGTTAGCCAGCTGCGTTTTGCTAAACTGAGAACACATCTTCGTACTGATTCAGGAGCCATGAGCGCTACAACTCTCCACTCCCTTACCCTAGAGGAGTTCCTGAAGCTCCCAGAAACCAAGCCAGCCAGCGAATATATTAACGGTGAGATTATTCAAAAGCCAATGCCGAAGGGGAGACACAGCCGCTTGCTTGGGTTACTCTGTGCAGCAGTCAATCAAGTTGCAGAGGACAAGAGGATTGCCTATGCTTTTCCCGAGTTACGGTGTAGTTTCGGAGAACGCTCAATTGTACCGGATGTAGCTATATTTCTGTGGAGGCGCATACCATTTCTGATCGATGATCAAGTCCCTGATAACTTTGAACTACCGCCAGATTGGACGATTGAGATTCTCTCGCCAGAACAAAAACCCAACAAAGTGATTGGTAACATTCTTTATTGCTTAAAACATGGTAGTCGCCTCGGATGGTTTATTGATCCTGATGACTTCAGTATCTTAGTATTTCTCCGTGAGCAACAGCCTTTACTACTTATGGGAGACGATTTATTGCCTGTGTTACCAGAAATTGAACTGACATTAACCGTCAATCAACTTTTTGGATGGCTGAAGATGGGTAGCTAGCGCCATCTTTTTCAAAATCAAATGGAATCCTAGGACTAATAATCTAGCCTGCCTCCGCAGGCGTAAGTCTCGTGTAGCCAAGCCAGTGCGTTGAGGAGTCAGCGCCGTGCGGAGCCTTTGAGCGAGTGCGCGAAGGCGCACGCTGCGCGAACGCCCAACAAACGTGTGTTAGTATCAATCGCAAGAGATGCTTGGAGGATATATGGCTGAAATTTCGCTAGATGAAAATAAGCTTAAGGAAATCCTCAAAACAGCCATTGTCGAGGTGATTCAAGAACGAAAAGAAATATTTTCTGATTTATTAGCAGAAATAATAGAAGACATAGCCTTAGAAAAGGCAATCAAAGAAGGTGAAAATACTGAGTCAGTCAGCCGAGAAGCAATTTTTAAAATTCTGGATAGGCAAGGATGAACGTAGAGTTCAGATATTTGTGAGAGTGTTGCACAGAAAAGATATTTACAGGTACTTTCCCTAATTTAAGCAGATCAACTCCAGGACTTAGGCATTTTAACGAAAAACTGTCATTCTGAGTGTAGCGAAGCGCGAAACGAAGAATCTCTGAGATACTTCGCTACACTCCGTTTCGCTCAGTATGACATTCTCCACTTTGCGTAAGTCCTGAATTCGTTTCGCCAATCGCGCTCAATGAACGTATTAGCAAAGGAGAGTTAGAAGCGAGTGCGCGAAGGCGCACGCTGCGCGAACGCCAATCTGGAATCTGACTTCTCGTGCTCATTCGATAGTTAATCGCTACATAACCTAATTCCATATATTCTATGATGGAGCAAAGGAATAGCTATAACCCTATGACTCCAGTAGTAATTAAACCCTCATCCTGGCTAACGACTGGTATTCGAGTCGAGAAAGTTAACAATCTCAATCTTTTCAAATTTACTGAAGAACTCGGCTCACGTATGCAAGAACTTTTGGATAAGAAAAAAGCTGATTTACTGACGCCAGAAGAAGCTGCTGAACTGGAAGCTATTGGAGAATTAGACATGATTTTCAGCTACATCAATGCTATAACTGCATCCCAGTCGTGACTATTCCTAATAGTATCCAAGAATTTATACGCCAACGTGCTGATTTTCGATGCGAATACTGCCATTATCCTGAATTTCTCAGTACATCTCCCCTCACAATCGACCATATAATGCCGAAGTCTTTGGGAGGTTCCGACGATGCAGATAATCTAGCTTTAGCCTGTCGTCGCTGTAATGAACAGCACTATAATTTCATAGTTGGAATAGACCCTGAAACTCAGCAAGAAGTCTCCTTATTTAATCCGCGTCAGCAAAATTGGTCTGAACACTTTATCTGGGCAGCAGACGGTACTAAAATTATCGGCATCACACGTACAGGTCGAGCTACTTGTAACCGACTGGATTTAAATGATGAGCGTCGTGCTGATCGCTTTATCCAAAAATCTCGGCGACTTTGGGTGCAAGGCGGTTTTCACCCTCCCCGTCAAGACCCGCAACAAGCAAGCGACATTCACCAATAATATCAAACCTGGAGATACTATCCGTAATTTGAACAGATAAACTAGTTTCGCCAATAGCTTAAATGAATGTATTGGGAAAGGAGAGTTAGAAGCGATCGCGCAAGGAACACTGCCTTTTGAGCGATCGCCTTGCTAGAATCTTTGAATATTACCTGCTATTGTCACTTGGTACTCAGCAACTGCTTGGCAGAATTCTAAAAGTTGTTCTTCTTGAAAATCTCTCTTGGCGAAGTTAGCCATGACACTGACAAACTGAAGATTTCCTAAGATATAGCCAAGTGAAGAGTCTATTCTGTCTAAACTAGCTGTCCTTGGATGTAGCTGATGATTGTCCCAATCAGCGGTTGTCTCAGAGGATGTCTGAAAAGTTTAAGCAAGGTATAATTTGTCATTCTGAATGTAGCGAAGCGGAATGAAGAATCTAGAGTTTGAGGCGTAGTTTTGAGATGCTTCACTACGCTATCGCTGCGGGGAGCATCCCAATTTTTTAAAAACACGTTTGTCATTCTGAGCAAAACGAAGTGGAGCGAGGAATCTCAAGCCTTGTTCACACTTGAGATGCTTCATTCCGCTATCGCTCCATTCAGCATGACAATAAATTTAAACATTTGGGATGCTCCCATCGCTGCGTGCCTCGCAGAGCGAGGAGCTACGCTAACAGCATGACATTTTTGACTTCTCAGACATCCTCTCAGGATTATCTAACTTCCATCCAGTATACGGGCATTTTCCATCCTGCTTTTCCCAAAGTTCTTTTAAATATTCCAGTGTTATAGTGCATTCCCGTCCATGAGTTTTTACTCGTCTTCGTGCTAATTTAAAATGCTGGCGAAATGGCGAATACTCATCTCGACGAGTTCCTAAAAAGAAATCTGTAGAGATGCACGAGGATGTTAAATCTCTATTAGTAAAATTGTCTGTACTCAGGCTTCTATATTTATAAACTTCAAAACAGAAGTTTATTAAATCTTCTTCAGTAAAAGCATTTTTTGCAAGATTAGCGATGACAGCAACGAACTGGATGTTATCCAGGATATAACCTTTAGTTGAGTCTATGCGATCTACACTTGCTCTGTTAGTGGTTAAAGCTGTACTTTCATAATCGGTTGTGCAAGGCAAAAGAACTAAATTCCAACCTGTGTAAGGGCAAATACCTTTTTGTTTTTCCCACAATCGCTTCAAGTCTGCTAAGGTTACACTGCATTCTTGCTTTCTGTGTTTTGCAGACTTTCTCATCACTTTCAAATGATAGCGAAAAGGAGAAAAATCATCTCTTCTAATTATGTTTCTTAAATAAGATGTATCTTTATTAATCTTGTTTCCAAAATTAATTAAACCTTTAAACTTTCCATAACATATTTTAGAACAAAAATGCTGTCTTCCTAACCTTTCGCTCCTATTAAACTCAGCTAGTCGCTTGGTAAATTCCTTGCTACAAGCTGGGTTTTGGCAAGTCACAACTACTTTTGATTCAGCCATAAAGAATAAAATCCACCTAGCTATAAGTTTACCAGGTGGATTCTATCTTTTTTATATAAGTGGAGCTTATGGGAATTGAACCCATGTCCGCAATGGGTATTGACCCCCCACTCATTCACAGGTTTAGCCTTTCTGATCCTCAAGGCGGGAAACGTTCATTATCCCGAACGCTAGGATGCTCTGGTTAAGTCTTAGCTAACAAGCCAACCAGAGAGACTTGCTAGAGCATCCGTTGGGGGTTGGTCTCTAGCCCTTAACGGAGTCAAACTAGAGACGCTCGAATCTGTTAGAGATTATTAGGCAGCTACTACAGCTTGCTTACGAGCAAAAGGTACGATGTTGTTCGCATTTACTTTTTTTTTGAGTCTTTGATTTTCGAGAGACGACTCACTCTCGACCTGAATCATAGAGTAGCTTTCGCCACCACGTCGAAACCGTTAAAGCCCCGTGTGGTTTATATATCTCATTATAATGTGCAATTTTGAGATGTGCCACTCAGGATTTTAGATTTTAGATTTTGAATAGGGTTTTCTGGTTCATGCCAGTACTGCGGAGAAACACAAGGTGTCTTTGTGGGAACTTGGTTGTTGACCATCAATGTAGTTGGCGCATAGGGTGATGTCTTTGTAGCCGTTTTCCTGCAAACACATGATAAATTCATCTCGCCCAAACCAGTGCAGAGGAAACCGTTGTAACTCTGTGGCAATGAGTTCTCCGTTTTTCCACTTTTCGTAGCGAATCACGCTCATGTTGAGTTGATTGAGCCAGTCGATGCGAGAAGTGATTTGCATCAAGATTATTGAACCATCCGGGCATTCAATGGGCGATCGCTGCTTGACAATGTTCTCAGTCTTAAAGTCTTCGATGGGCAATTCCAAATCGATGAAGATTCGACCTTCTGGTTCAAGGTGTCGTGCAAAAGCTTGCAAGGCGGCGATAGCAGCATTTCGCTTCTCTAACAACATAAAAGAACCGAAGGACACGACGATCGCCTTGAATTTGCCGCTTAGGTCAAGATTTTCTACAGAACCATGATGGAGAACTGGTGTCAACCCCCTTTGCGTACAGTGCTGACGGCAAGAAGCAAGCATATCTTCTGAGGAATCGATGCCCTCAACGTTCAAATCAGCTTCTAGCAGCGGGATGAGTAGTCGTCCCGTGCCAACCATCGCCTCAAGAATTCTGCCACCAATTTTGGAAAGATGTTTGATGTAGTATGGAACGTCAGGATACTCTCCACCGATAGGCTTGGTGATGTCATAAACCTCGCTACACAGCGGTCCATATGCTGTCAGTGCCATCATCTCCCTCCGTCGGTGAAAAAGCCCCAAAAACTAAAAATAGCTAATAGACATAGGAGTGAAAAACAATGTAGAGACGCGCCATGGCGCGTCTCTACAAGAATCGTAAACAAAGCACAATTAATTTCTGGAGATGTCTAATTGCTATCAAAACAACTAGCAATTAGCTATTTTTATTTGCTATGAGCAATTTCCTAACGTTGTGCTTCGGCACCGCCGACAACTTCTAGGATTTGCTGGGTAATTGCGGCTTGGCGGGCTTTGTTGTAAGACAGCGTCAGGGAACCAATCAGATCTTTGGCGTTGTCGCTGGCATTGCTCATTGCTGTCATCCGCGCTGCGAGTTCGCTTGCGGCTGATTCTTGTAGCGCCCGCAACAGCTGGTTACTCAGATACAGAGGTAATAATGAATCAAGAATCTGTACTGGATCTTGCTCGAAAATCATGTCGCGGGGCAAAGCACGGACTTGGGTAGCCACTTTCTCCCGTGTCACTTCAAATTGACCGCCGCGAGTTGTTAAGCGGAAGACTTCGTCATCCTGTGCTTCTAGACCTTGGCGGTCAAGGGGAAGCAGGGTTTGCACCACGGGACGAGAACTCACTAAGGAGACGAACTTGGTGTAGACTAGCTCAATCCGGTCTACGCTTTCTGACAAGAATAAAGAAAGCAGTTGGTCTGCAATGTTGCTGGCTTCAGCAGCGGTGGGAATTTGCTCTAAGCCAGTGAAGGTGGCGTCTATTGGCTGTTCGCGACGTTGGAAGTACTGACCGGCTTTGCGTCCTACGATGACAAATTTGTAGTCAAAACCTTCTGCCTTGAGTTCTTTGGTGCGATTTTCGGCACGCTTGATAATGTTGTTGTTGTAGCCACCGCATAGACCGCGATCGCCTGAAATTACCAACAGCCCCACTGTCCTGACTTCGCGCTTTTTCAACAAAGGCAGGTCTACATCTTCAAACCGCAGACGGGTTTGCAAACCATACAGCACTGAAGCCAAGCGGTCAGCAAAAGGACGGGTAGCAATCACCTGTTCTTGGGCACGACGTACCCGCGCTGCAGCTACCAGCCGCATGGCTTCTGTAATTTTTTGGGTATTTTTTACTGATTGAATGCGATCGCGTATTGCTTTTAAGTTAGCCATAATCTTTTACAAGAATTCAGAATTCACAATTCAGGAGTCAGGAGGAAGCTATTTTCTGACTTCTAACTCCTAACTCCTGTCTTATACTGTTGCCAAGAAGGTTTTGTATTCAGAATTTGGAAGTCAAGAGAGAAATAACATTTTTTTGCTAACTCCTGACTCCTGAGTTCTGAGTTCTGATTTACACTGTTGCTAAGAAGGTCTTTTTGTATTCGTTGATTGCTTCCTTCAAAGCTGATTCTTCTTGGTCGCCCAGTACTTTCTTGGTTTGTACTGATTCAGTGTACTGAGGTTTGCTAGTTTTTAAGTACTCGCGTAGTCCTTGGGTAAAAGCAGTGACTTTATCTACTGGGACGTCATCCAAATACCCGTTGATACCAGCGTACAGAAGAGCGACTTGCTCATATACGGATAGCGGCGCGTTTTGTGGCTGTTTCAAGAGTTCCCGCAAGCGCTGACCTCGTGCCAACTGGTCTTGAGTTGCTTTATCTAGGTCAGAAGCAAATTGCGAGAATGCTTGTAATTCGTCAAACTGCGCCAATTCTAGCTTCAACTTACCAGCAACTTTCTTCATTGCTTTGGTTTGAGCAGCAGAACCTACCCGCGACACGGAAATACCGGGGTTAATAGCGGGACGAACACCAGAGTTGAACAGGTCGGAAGACAGGAATATCTGACCGTCTGTAATCGAAATCACGTTGGTGGGGATGTAAGCAGACACGTCACCTGCTTGAGTTTCGATGATTGGCAGGGCGGTCATGCTACCTGCACCCAATTCGTCACTCAGCTTAGCGGCACGTTCCAACAAGCGGGAGTGGATGTAGAACACATCTCCAGGATAAGCTTCGCGTCCGGGCGGACGACGCAGGAGCAAGGACATTTGACGATAAGCTTGAGCTTGCTTGGAAAGGTCATCGTAGATCACCAAGGTCGCCTTACCCTTGTACATGAAGTACTCAGCAATCGAAGCACCTGTATAAGGAGCCAAGAATTGCAGTGTAGCTGGGTCACTGGCGTTGGCGGCGACGATTACTGTGTAGTCCAGCGCACCTTTTTCTTGTAATGTCTGCGCAACGTTAGCCACAGTCGAAGCTTTTTGACCGATCGCAACGTAGACACAAATCACGTCTTCAGATTTTTGATTGATGATTGTGTCAATGGCGATCGCCGTTTTTCCGGTTTGACGGTCACCGATAATCAATTCCCGTTGTCCGCGACCGACGGGAATCATCGCGTCGATAGCTGTGATACCAGTTTGCAGTGGTTCGTGTACAGAACGACGAGCTACAATCCCTGGTGCTGGAGATTCAATCAAACGAGTTTCTGTGGTCTTGATTTCTCCCTTGCCATCAATTGGACGACCCAAACCATCCACAACTCGTCCAACCAAGGCTTCTCCCACGGGTACTTCAGCAATTCTGCCAGTGGCGGTTACGGAGCTACCTTCTTGAATATCACGACCTTCGCCCATCAGCACCGCACCCACGTTGTCTTCTTCCAAGTTCTGGGCGATGCCAATTGTGCCGTCTTCAAATTCTAATAGCTCGCCAGCCATAGCCTTGTCTAGACCATAGATACGAGCAATACCGTCACCTACTTGCAGAACGGTACCAACGTTAGCCACTTTGACTTGTTGGTCGTATTGTTCTATCTGTTGCTGAATAATGTTGCTGATTTCGTCGGGTCTAATGCTAATTGCCATTTGTCTATCTTCTTTTCTTGCGAGACGGAACGAGGATGGAATTATGAATGATGAATGCCAGCGAGCATCCATCATCCATCATAAACAATTGATAATTTTTCTAAGCGCCACTTAAACGCAAAGAGATGCGGCGCAGTTGACCCCGTAAACTGGCGTCAATAACTTGAGAGCCTACTCTAATGATGACACCACCAATTAACTCGCGATCAATTTTGGTATCTAATTCCACCTCGCGAGCATTCGTCAGTGCAATCACCCGATCTTTTACAGCTTGTTGCTGGGCTTCTGTGAGGGGAACAGCAGAAATGACTTCTGCCAGAGCAATTTGTTTAAGTTGCCGCAACAGCACCAAATATTGCTGAAAAATCGGTTCCACCAATAAAATGCGCTTTCTATCTACCAGCAGCAGCAAAAAATTGCGCAAGTATGGGTTAGCGCCGTCACCGAGAACGCTATTGAGGACTGCCTTTTTGTCTTCTGACGAAACAAACGGGTTAGCAATGAAGTTTCGCAACTGCTCGCTTTCTGAAAGTAAGCTCAGTAAGGAACGCACATCTTCACCGAACTGATCTGTCAGATTTTTGGACTGTGCGACTGACATTAACGCCTGTGCATAAGGCACCGCTACTTCGGCTGTTGCTATATTACTTCTCATCCGTTGCCTCCCAGTAGCGCTATGCTGCGGTCAATTAATGTATGTTGAGCATCGTCGGCAATTCCAGTCCGTAGTTCTGACTCGACTTTCTGCAATGCCAAAGCTACGACTCTTTGCCGCAGCTGGGCTACAGCTTTTTCCCGTTCTGTGTTCAAGTCAGATGCTGCTGTTTCCCGCAGACGTTCAATATCAACAGCTGCTTGAGCCAGTACGGCTTCTCTTGCTTTCTGGGCGTTTTCTTGCGCTGCTTTTTTGATTTTTTCTGCCTCTGCTTGAGCTTGCGCCAGCTTTTGTTGCTGCTCTGCAAGGGCTGCTGCTGCATCTTTAGCGCGTTGCTCTGCGGTTTGAATCGCAGTTGCAATCCGTTCACGGCGTTCTTGGAGGGTCTTGCCTAAAACTCTCCGCCCAAAGATAAACAGCACACTAATAATAATGGCAAGGTTAATTAGGTTGGTTTCTAAAATATTAGTATTTAGACCAAAACCACTTTCACCTGCTGCCTCTGTCAATTCACCTCCGACGGCACCGGCTTCCACCATCAACAATAAAAAAGTCCCCATCTTCTTCCATCCACTACTGCGCTGCCAAAGCTGTCTGTTGTGTTAGTTGTTCGTTGTTAGTTGTTGGTTGTTAATTCACGACTAACTACTAACCACTAATAACTAATAAGTATTTTGTTTTTTAGCGCTGACCTACTAGATCTGCTCCTAGAAGCTTTTCTAGTATTTGGCGACTGAGTCCATCTACCTCTTGCTCTAGTGAAGCAAGAGCCTGCTGTTTTTGCTGCTCTATTTCACCAGCTGCTTGTTCTCTTTGTGCCTGAGCCTCTTTTTGTGCATCGGCTGTCTTTTCGGCTGCAATTTTCTGAGCTTGAGCTTGAGCATCAGCAATCACTGTTTGTGCTTGCCGTCTTGCTCCTGCTAATTCTTGCTCGTATTGCTGTGCCAATTTTTCAGCTTTTGACAAGCGTTCTTGCGCCTCTAGTTGATTGTTGCGGACATATTCATTCCGCTCATCAATTGCTTTGCCCAGAGGTTTGTAGAAAATCGCGTTCAAAACTATCGCTAAAAGTAGAAACTGGATAGCCATCAAAGGCAGGGTAGCATCTAAGTCAAACAGCCCTCCCTCTTTGGCAACCTTTTCTACTGCAAATAAGGTCGTCCAGTGTATCATCGTTGCTTGTTCCTAATCTACTGCTCAGTTCTGAGTTTTGAGTCCTGAGTCTAAAAGAGTTATGAGCCCTAATGAGGCAGCACCGCAGTTTCTTTGGGAGGTTTCCCTCCTTTGAAGTGCGGTAGCTCCACTCTCACGAGAGGCACTGCTTGCTACAGGAGGGGTTACCCTGCCGCAGGCGACTGGTGAGCCCAGTCCTGGAACGCGTTAGCGTGGCACGTAGGGCGTTAGCCCGTGCCCCAGGCAAGTGCCATAGGCGGGTTTCCTCAACCTAGGGAACTGGCGTGCCTCCGTGCATAAGCAGCTTACGCTAAGAAAGTAGCGTCTCCGGAGGAGATACTCGTAAGGGCGTTGCTGAGTCCTGAGTAAGTTTTACTCAGCACTCTGTACTCAGTACTCAGCACCTAGTTATGCGAAGGGGTTAGCAAACAGTAGGACTAGGGCAACCACTAGACCATAGATGGTTAGCGCTTCCATGAACGCCAAGCTTAACAGCAAGGTACCGCGAATTTTACCTTCTGCTTCTGGCTGACGAGCAATACCTTCTACAGCTTGACCTGCTGCATTACCTTGACCAATGCCAGGACCAATAGCAGCCAAACCTACAGCAAGAGCAGCAGCTAAAACGGAAGCAGCAGAAACCAATGGGTCCATGTTATTCTTTCCTTATTTACTGAATGGATATGGGTATTGAATGTTTGATTTTGTCATTTGTCGTTTGTCATTTGTCCTTCGTCATTGGTTTTCAATTAATGACTTATGACTCATGATTCATGACTAATGACCATGTTCTTCGCCACCATGATGGTCTTCTAGCGCTTCACCGATGTAAGCAGCAGCCAAGGTGGCAAAAATCAGTGCTTGGATGGCGCTGGTAAATAATCCCAAAGCCATCACTGGCAGAGGAACGAATAAAGGTACCAGTAGTACCAGCACGCCAACAACCAGTTCGTCTGCCAAGATGTTACCGAATAAACGGAAACTTAGGGAAAGGGGCTTTGTGAAATCTTCAATAATTTTGAACGGCAACATAAAAACCACTGGTTGGACATAGTTGCCAAAGTACCCTAAACCCTTTTTGCTGAACCCAGCGTAAAAATACGCTAATGATGTCAACAATGCCAAGGCAACAGTTGTGTTGATGTCACTGGTGGGAGCTGCTAGTTCACCTTCTGGTAGGTGAATCAGCTTCAAAGGAACAAGTGCTCCTGCCCAATTTGACACAAAAATGAACAAAAACAAAGTGCCAACAAATGGCACCCAAGGGCGGTATTCTTTCTCGCCAATCTGGTTTTTTGCCAAATCCCGAATAAAGTCTAGGGCATACTCCATGAAGTTCTGTATCCCACTCGGAATTCGCTTGATGTTACTGCTTGCAGCGATGGAAACTAACACCAGCAAGCCAATAACTAACCAGGAGGTGAGAAACACCTGCCCATGCAGTTTTAAATTGCCAATTTGCCAGTACAGTTGTTTTCCCACTTCCAATTCTGCAAGGGGAACAGAATTGAAGATGTTCAGAAAATTCAGCATTTTCTTGACCTACCTATCATTTCTCCAATCTTACCTGGAGAAGTGGAGCGAGTTTGCGGCGTGGATTTTCCGAGGTGGAGCAACCGAAGTGGATTTTCCTTAAAGGAAAACTTCGGATCTCCCGCAAAGCTCGCGTCAGCCTTTTATGGTTGCCGGAGCTTTGGCTAGTCAGAGACAAATGCCAACCTAACTACGTAGATGATCAGCGTTGCTTTGTAGGTAAGGAATCCCAAAAATATGGGCAATATTTGCAGTTGATTCCACCGCGATGCTAGTAGAATGATCCCTACTAATAACGCTAACCGAGTTTTACTCAACTGATTTTTTTCTCTACCCAAACGCTCAACATCTTTTGCCAACATCCTCAAGTAAACCACACCTGTACACGCCCCAAGCAAATAATTTAGGGCAATGTTTAGGGAATAAAAAATCCAAACAGAGATAAAGACAACCCCTGTCAAGACAAGAGTGATGAGCAACAACTCTTGGTAGAGTTTATAGAACTCCTGCATAGAGCTTGCTGGTTCTGTGTCCTCAAAACCAGGTTGAGCATCTTGTCGTATTGTCGGTGTGGGATCAGTTGATTCGTCTGACAAGCTCACGGGACTCGAAACCAGTACAGCTAATTATGTTGACTGCATTTTCAGCCAGCTGAATCATATCACGAACAGGTAACATTACTTTAGAAAAAAACAATTAACTTATTCTCACCAAAAAAAGGATAGGGACAGATACACCAAGTACAAAAACGATTTATGACACGGAATATGAGGACAAATAGGAGAAATCTATACCCTATCGCTAATTCCTGAAATTCCGTGTTGTCAGTTGTGGGGAGATGAGGAGTCCCAGCAAGAGAAAAGCGGATTATCTCTTAATTTATATTCTACCTTTTAGCTTCTGGTGTGCGCCGTTGGTGTTTTGGGGGTTTGTTTCTCAACTTGGTGTCAACAAAATCAGCTGTTGCTTCAGGAGCACTCTCACCGCATCCAAACCCAGTTGCGAGCCTGCCAAAATTCCTCCTACTGTTGAGTGACCATCACATTTTTGTAAAAACTCCAACTCCAGTGGCGATAAATTCACAATCTGGTAATCGTAGTTAAAGACACACTGACTCGGAAAACCATCTATACAAGGATTCCGCTCGGGAATGGCTGCCAGCATGGCATCATCGGCTGACCAGTCAGCTTTCGGTAGAGGTGGGCAACTCAGGAAAAACTCGTAGTGAGTGACTTCTGGGTCTAATAATTCTATCAGGCGGTACGAAGCGCGATCGCCTAACCCTTGTGTCCTTTCCATCAACTCTGGCGCTTTGCCCAAAAGTCTGTCTATCTGCCAAAAACCCGGATTTGAGAACCCCACAAAATCCAATCCGGAAGCATCAATCAGTTCAAACAACGTCTCAATGTTGTAATCTATCTCCTGGGGATGCACGTACATATCCGCAAAGTTTTCATCCCGTTGATTTTCTAAAGACCAACGTTCTCGCTCCCGCTTGACAATTCTGTTTTTTTCTGGTAAGGAAGCGAATATTTGCCGACCGACTTGAACACCATCACGATAATCGCCGCGCTTGTCACCTTGAAGGAGGGCGATCGCCTTTTGCATCAGTTGAATTTCCCAGCGTCCTAACTCACCGTAGACAAAAATGTGCATCAACCCGCCTGGGGCTAACTTCTTCGCCAAGGCTTGAATACCGCGAATTGGGTCGCTTAAGTGATGCAACACACCGACGCAGTTGATAAAATCAAACTCACCCGGTAACTGTTCCACATCGTACAAACTGAGGTGATGAAACTCAACGCGGTTGGCACCGGAACGTTGACAGCGTTCTTTAGCAACTTCCAGAGCCTTGGTACTAAGGTCAATTCCGACAACAGAAGCCGCAGGATTAAGGTGGACAAGGTATTCAGTCCCCACACCCGTACCGCAGCCTGCGTCTAAAATGCGGATGTCTTGTTTTTGGGGTTTTTGACCTGTACAGAAATTATAAGCAGCCAACCAATTCCAGCGCCAGTTATAGCCTGGAGGTGGTTCATCCAGGAGAGGTTCCGGGGGAAAGGGGTAGGTGTTATAGAGTTTGGCAACAGCAGCGCTAACGGTTTGAGAATCGGACATAGTGAGGATAATGGCACCATTTCTGAGTTTAGCGAATGCTGGGTACTTACGGTATCTTAAAAAATTTCTTTTGGTTCTTGTGGGATGGGCGTCTCAAAAGGTCTGTATTTTTGGGCGGACGTCTGTATTTTTGGGCGGACAAGATGTCCACCCCACAACAAGCATAGCTTTACAAAATAATCGGTACTTCCTATGCTCATACCTAACGAGTTTCGCAGGCATTAGGAAATGATTTACGACCAATCAGAGTTTGACCTACGCTGTGAGTGGGGCGCACAAGGAATTGCTCAACTCGCTTCCATCAGTGATGTGATTGTGATCGTCGATGTTCTTTCTTTTTCAACCTGTGTAGAAATTGCCACCAATAATGGCGCAATCATTTTTCCATATGCGATGCGAGATGAATCAGTCGTGGATTATGCCAAGTCAGTGCAGGCAGAGTTGGCAAGTCATAGACAACGTTGGACTACAACTGGATATTCTCTCTCCCCAGTATCGGTAGCTGAGATTCCTGCTGGAACTCGACTGGTTTTGCCCTCTCCTAATGGTTCTTTTCTTAGCTTAAATACTGGGACTATACCAACCTTGGCTGGCTGCTTGCGAAATTGTGAAGCTGTGGCGCAGTTCGCTCATAAGTATGGTAATAAAATTGCAGTGATTCCTGCCGGTGAGAGGTGGAAACAGGATAATAGCCTGCGACCTGCGTTTGAAGATTTGATTGGTGCAGGAGCAATTCTGAGTTACTTACATGGAAATTTATCACCAGAAGCCCAAATCGCTGTGACGGCATTTGAGGCTTTTAAGAATGATTTGCTTGGGTACTTGAAAAAATGCAGTTCTGGTAAAGAGTTGATTGCAAAAGGATTTGAGCCAGATGTTGAATTAGCAGCGGCTTTTAATGTGAGTAACTGCGTGCCTTTGCTTGTAGAAAATGCTTACGTTAAACAAGTTTTTTAGCTAATTCGGGCAGAAGCCCCACGTCTCACCCGTAGGGGAGCGTGGGATGA
>NZ_CAWMYC010000169.1:0-190471 GCF_963872035.1 Scytonema sp. HK-05 | reverse complement strand
GATATACTCTAATTTCATCAAAATGAAACTAACTCAAACGTTCTTCACACTGAATCTTCTAGGTGAAGTTGTGCAATTCATTCCATAAACACCCTATGAATGTTGAGTTTTGCCCTTCTAGGTATGAGTTAACAACTCTAAATGACAAGTGGTACTGAGATGTTATCGATTTTTTAAAGTTTTGTAACAATTTCAAACGTTATAAACTCATCTTATACATCTCAAACATGAAGCAAAACCAAATCTCAAGCACCCATCTGCCATGCTGTAGAAGTACAGATTAAAAACTTCTCCATGAACACCGACATCTTCGCGGCGGTAGTTCCCGAAGATTTTTTCTAATAACTTTTCGTATTTCCAAACCCTGGCTCAACGGCTCACATATGTTATCAAGACAAGAACATAAAATAGATATTTTAGGTAATATTCCCTTTATATCCGTTCATATCGGTTGCCTGTTTATTTTTTGGGTGGGCTTTAGTTGGGCTGCTCTCATTACGTGCTTTATACTCTGGTTTGTGCGGATGTTTGGAGTGACAGCAGGATACCACCGTTATTTTTCACATCGTGCTTATAAAACAACACGTTGGTTTCAGTTTATTCTTGCTGTTCTAGGCAATTCCTCAGCTCAGTTAGGTCCATTATGGTGGGCAGCGCATCATCGTCATCACCACCGCAATACAGATACGGAACAAGATATTCATTCCCCCGTTGTTCATGGTTTCTGGTGGTCGCATATTGGCTGGGTGATGTGTCCTGAATATTCCAAAACGAATGAACAGAACGTTCGAGATTTTGCACAATATCCGGAGTTGCAGTACTTAAACCGTTTTCATATGATTGCTCCTACCGTGCTAGGACTCACTTTGATAGCAATCGGAATACTATGTCAGCTGTATACCCCTCAGCTAAGAACGACTGGTTTACAGATGTTTGTGTGGGGATTTTGTTTAAGTACTTTACTGCTTTATCACACGACTTTTACAATTAATTCTCTCGCCCATATCTTTGGTTCTCGTCGTTTTGATACAACAGATACTAGTCGCAATAATTGGTTTTTAGCTCTCATTACTCTAGGGGAAGGTTGGCATAATAATCATCATTACTATCCTGCTTCAGAACGGCAAGGTTTTTACTGGTGGGAAATAGATATTACCCATTACATTCTTAAGCTACTTTCATGGCTAGGAATCGTTTGGGATTTAAGAACTCCTCCCAGAAAAATCTATGAGAAGTCTCATTGTCTATCTACAAAGTGCTTTTAAGAGGGGAGCAAGCCCGACCTGCAGTTGCCCCAGTTGCCTTAAAGTTAAGAAGGCAGAAGTACGAAGGCAGCTATGCTGAAGGCATTCCCACGCTTAAAAGCGGGGGATTTAATAAGGTTTGCACTCTATTATTTGCCTCGAGAAATAAATTCAGGGGCTGTCTTACCGTATGGCAGAGCACAGAGGACTTCAATTCGTCTAAAAGGTGACAATCTTTCCTTCTGCCCTCTGCCCTCTGCCCTCTGCCTTTCTTCGGTAAACATGGGGCGCTAAATCCACAACATGACTATATCCAAGGAGTCTTGATGAAGCCGTTAATTACTGTTGAGCGCCTGTGTCTTGCAAGTCACATTTTGTCGTTGGTGTTTGGATTGGCAGGATTGCTGCTTGTATTGCCCAATCCTGCCTTTATTGGGACCTTACCGCCCTTTGGTCAAACACTTTTTAGCTGGAGCATGATCGGAGGTGGCGCTGTCTACATTCTTTTAGGAACAGCTACCGTTGCGATTTATGCTTACCGAATGCTGGGTTGGCAAAACTGGCTGGGGTTTATGCTACCTGCCGTGGTTTTGTCACTGTGCAGTGAACTCCTAGGAACCAGCACAGGCATTCCGTTTGGTCATTATCAGTATTTGAGCGGTTTAGGGTACAAAATTGCCGGATTGGTGCCATTCACCATTCCGTTGTCCTGGTTTTATATGGGAATGTCTAGCTATCTGCTGGCGCGAGTTGGGCTGGAGGCGAAGGGGGTTAATGGTTGGATCAAGCAGTTGGGGGCGATCGCTCTGGGTGCTCTCCTCCTTACTGCCTGGGACTTTGTGTTAGATCCCGCCATGAGCCAGACTCCTTACCCTTTCTGGGAATTTCAAGATCTGGGACAGTTCTTTGGCATGCCCTACCGTAACCTGAGCGGCTGGTTAGGAACTGGGGCACTTTTCATGTCTGTGGCAGCCCTTTTCTGGCGTACCCCTTCAACGCAACTGATCCGTAATCAACTGCGGGTTCCGCTCTTCATCTACCTAGTTAACTTTGCCTTCGGAGCCATCATCACGATGAGTCAACTCGGCAGCCGATTCTGGATTCCTACAGCAATCAGTGTGCTGCTGGGTGTGGTTCCCGCTGTTGTCCTATGGTGGGCTGCCAAGTCAACGGCGGTAGTCCCCCCATCTTCCAGCTCACCCACCGTTGCTGCCCTATCAAAAGTTTGAGCTTCTTTGTTAGGAACCCAAGTTTATAGACAAATCGGTTTCCTTGCTACCTTTACCGACCTGCAGCAATTTTCCTTTGTAAAACAGAAATCCGCTCTCGCGCTCCTGGGTGGTCACTCAAAAACGACGGTGTAGAACGCTGGTTCACCAATTTGCTTAAAAATGCAGGCATCGCATTAGGGTTATAACCTGCTCGTTGGATGTACCTAAGTCCTTTCTCATCAGCGTTGTATTCAGCATCCCGGCTATTAGGTAGGTCTACAGCTAATTTATAAGCTGCGGCAGCCACAGTACTTCTGTCTAAACCAGCTACAGAGGCTGCACCTTGAGCGAGTTGTGCTTGTCTGAGCTTGTTGACCAGGTCGTTGTTGCAAATGTGACCAATTTCGTGACCCAAAACAGCCGCTAACTGGTCTTCATTATCCACTGCATTGAGCAGCCCGGTGTGGACATAAACGTAACCACCCGTAGTTGAAAAAGCATTAATGCTTGAGTCTTGAACTACATAAAAGTGAAACGGATATTGAGAACAGTCACTAGCTGCTGCCACTCGTTGACCCACTCGCGTAACCTTCTCATTAGTAGAGAGTCTGTAATTGCTGCGTACCTGTTGGTGAATCTCCTGACCCAGTTCAACTTTTTGCTGTGTTGACAAATTAGACAGTTGCAACAACTGAACGCCATTAAAAAGTAACTGACCCCAAGGAAGCGCACTCGCTGGCGTGGGAGTCACCAATCCCACACCTACAGAAGTCCCCAAGCCAGCAAGAAAGAAGGCAAGACTTTTACGCAATTTAGAAAAGCGAGATTTCATAGTCAAGAGTAAATAGTTATAGAGTGGAAAAAGCTTTTATGGTGTTTTTGTTAAAAACAACTTTAAGATTGCGCGTATTAAATCTGTTTGAGTGAGATTTTGCTCAATCTACCTGTCATGTTTAGCTAAAATATAGACCAACATCTCGACCAAGAGAGCCACCACAAAGGAGGAATTTGACTTGCAGACCGCACCGCTCCCAAAATCATTCCCCAGAAGGTTGCTAGATTTGAACAATTTTGGTGTACTGATCTAAGGTTTATTTTGTTTATTTTGAGGAATTACTTAGAACCCTTAATATTATTATATGCTAAGGTTCATCTCATTTGTATATGCACCCATGACTAATCATGTTATTTTATTAATTGACCAATCAATCAATAACAGCTATGCCTCCACGCGACGAACAAGACTTTGAAGGTCGGCGACAGCAGATTATTGACGGTGCATTAGAAGTCTTTGCTAGCAAGGGCTTCGAGAAGGCGACCAACAAGGATATTGCAGCAGCAGCGGGGATTGGCTCACCTGGGTTGATATATCACTACTTTAAGGATAAAAGCGACTTGTTTGAGCAAGTGGTTGAGCAACGCCTACCAGTGCTGCAATTGCTGCTCCACAGTGAGGAGGACATCATGAGCAAACCACCGCAGGATGCCCTCACCATTTTTGGAAAAGCCTTTCTCAAAGTATTGGAAAACCCGACATCTATTACGCTGATGAAGCTGTTGTTGGGTGAAGCGTTTCGGCAGCCTGGAGTTGCTGAGATGATTAACAAAATTGGACCTAGTCGTTCTATTTCTTTCTTAACTCGCTATCTGGCAAAGCAAATGTCAGTTGGAGTCATGAAACCTATGAACCCAGCAGCAGCAGCTCGCTGTTTTATCGGTCCATTTCTTGCGTATATGCTCACGCGTGAACTATTCCAACAACCTGATGCTCAGCAAATTAGCTCTGATACGATGGTAGCAACTGCTGTCGAGGTTTTCCTGCGAGGCATGGTTTCAATCTCTGATAAGGATTCATACAGACAGTTTGCTACCACCGCAGATGTAATACCACATTCTCTGCCGCAAGGTGTGTTTGACTTGAATGAAAACGGCTACAACCAAGCTTGAAGCCAAATTTTTTTTGGAGCAAAGTTGATTAATCAATCAATCAACATGAAGAATTTAGGAATTCATCACTACCCACGGAGTTGTTATGACACAAACGCAGCCCAATCCTATCCATGACTCTAAACAGGCTCCCAGCATTACCAAAAACGACCTAAAGCAACCCTCGAAGCCCCAGCCGCCACCGCAGAAGCCGCGACGACGCATTCCTAAACCAGTGCTGATTTTGGGGGCGATCGCCCTCCTAGCTGGGGTCGGATACGGAGTTTATCGTGTATGTTTTTATCAGCCTGAGCCTGATGGTCTGTTTTTAAGTGGACGTATTGAAGGCTATGAAACCGATGTATCTGCCAAAATCGGTGGTCGAATAGCCAACGTAGCCGTTAGAGAAGGAGATATGGTTAAGCCAGGTCAACTGTTAGTGCAAATAGACGACTCCGAATTGCGTGCCCAACTACAAGGAGCCGTTGCCCGCGTACGTGCGGCACAGGAGAGGTTAGAACGCGCCCGCCAGCAGTTGCCCGTACTCCAAGCACAGCTACAACAAGCTAATCTGACCACCCAGCAGGCGAATCAAGAAAGTAAAGGTCGAGTTGTGCAGGCAGAGAACGCTTTAGCGGCTGCGCGATCGCAGTTAGTAGAGGCTCAGGCAAACTTGAAACTGGCACAGGTAAAACAACAACGCACTAGTTCCTTGTATGCCGAAGGTGCTGTGTCAGCTCAGCGACGGGATGAAGATAATGCTGGATTAGGTGTTGCTCTTGCTCGCGTTGCTGCTGCCCAGCAGCAAGTTCAGTCAGCGCAAGGAACCCTAACCCAAGCCCAATCTACTCTCAGCAATCCACCAATTCGCGCCGCAGCGGCATTACAAGTTGAAAAACAAATCGCCCAAGCCCGTACCGATATATCAGTCTCCCAGCAGGAAGTCCGCGATGCCGAAGCCACACAAGCGCAAACTCAAGCAAACTTAAATTACTTAGTTATTAAAAGCCCCTTAGCTGGTAATGTCATCACCCGTTCTGTAGAACCAGGCGAAGTCGTTGCAGCTGGTGCCCCACTATTAACGATAATCAATCTTGACAATCTTTACCTGCGTGGTTTCATCCCCGAAGGAGAAATCGGCAAAGTCAGAATTGGTCAGCCTAGTTTAGTGTACTTAGATACATTTCCCAAGCAACCGCTACAGGCAACAGTCACTCGCATAGACCCCAAAGCCAGTTTCACCCCGGAAAACACTTATTTTAAAAAAGACAGGGTAACACAAGTATTTGGAGTAGAAGTCACGCTGAAAAATTCCCAAGGTTTAGCAAAACCAGGAATGCCCGCTGACGGTCGAATCCTTGTACCAGAAACACAGCAAAAACGTGCTTCTACTCAGTTTTCCCTTCCGTGGAAATCCAAACAATAATTCTCTCCTCTGCGTGCTGTGGGACAGGCATCTTGCCTCTCATATACAGCGCAATTCAATTGAATAAAGTAATTATTTATCTGTGTCCATCTGTGTCCATCTGTGGTTCATTATTTCTTTCTCTACCTTACTCCAGGTTGCAAACCGCTATAATTAGTGCTTCATAAAATTATGACAGCAACGCTCCAGACCAACACTCCACAAAAACGCACCAACTCCAAAGTCATCTCCATCCGGGACTTACAACACCGCTACAACAAACAAACTGAAGCAGTAGCAGGTATCAACTTAGACATCTATCAAGGTGAGATTTTTGGGCTAATAGGACCTGATGGGGCAGGCAAAACCACCACATTTCAGATTCTCTCAGGAGTCATGCCACAAACAAGCGGCATCGTCGAGGTATTGGATTCCAAACCTTGGGATGTGCGCCTGCAAATGGGCTACCTCACCCAGCGCTTTAGTCTTTACCTGGATATGAGCATATGGGAAAATTTACGTTATGCCGCAGGGTTACGTGAGGTCACTGAAGCTGCTTTGAAAAGCCGTAGCGAACACTACTTAAAGTTACTAGACTTGGCACAGTTTAAAGAACGTCTAGCTGGACGCCTCTCTGGGGGAATGAAGCAAAAACTTGCTTTGTGCTGTGCGCTGATTCACCAGCCAAAAATTTTGTTGTTGGATGAGCCGACAACGGGTGTAGATCCGGTATCGCGCCGCGAGTTTTGGGATATCTTAGCAGATTTGGCTGTGAGTGAAGGCATGACAACAGTCGTCGCTACCCCCTACCTAGATGAAGCAGAACGCTGTTCGCGGATTGCTTTGATGTATGAGGGCAAAATTCAGCAATGCGACACGCCTGCTAAAGTAAAAGCGAGCTTGGGTGTGCAACGGTTAGAAGTTTATATGCCTGTGGCGCAATTAGACAAAGCTGCAGACATTCTCAAGAATAACGTTGATTTACGAGATTTGGCGCAAGATGTGCAACGTTTTGGCGATCGCCTAGATGTACTTACAGCGCAGCCTAAAGAAACCAGTCACAGAATTGAGCGCGTCTTGGAGCAACAACAGATTAAAGTTGAAAATCTTGCTATTGATACCCCAACTCTAGAGAACACCTTTGTCGCCCGGTTGCGGGAACTTAAAGGCGAAACTTCTACAGGCAATTATCCGCAAATTTTCTATCAAGAAAAATCTGAGGGAACAGCCATTGGGGCGGAAAATTTGAATAAAGTTTTTGGTAATTTCCACGCAGTTAAGAATATTAATTTAGACATTAAATACGGTGAAGTTTTTGGTCTTTTGGGGGCGAATGGTGCCGGAAAGACAACCGTCATCAAAATGCTTTGTGGCTTGTTGCCAGCAAGTTCTGGCAAAGTGAGTTTGGCAGGGGAAACGGGTCAATTACGCAGTGCCGAAGTGCGTCAGAAAATCGGCTATATGTCGCAAAAGTTTACCCTATACGATGACCTGACGATTGGACAGAACCTGGAGTTTTACTGCGGTGTTTATGGTATACCTCGCCGTCATCGACGAGCTAAGAAAAACTGGGTACTCCAGATGAGCGATTTACTAGGTCAAGAGGGTAGGCTAACTGCGGACTTACCAGGAGGTTGGAAGCAGCGCGTTGCTTTTGGCGCAGCAGTCATGCACGAACCGAAAGTTGTGTTTCTTGACGAGCCAACTTCTGGTGTTGATCCGCTTGCAAGAAGAGAATTTTGGCGTTGGATCAACCAGTTTGCCGCTGAAGGCATGGCAATACTGGTAACTACCCATTATCTAGAAGAAGCCGAACAGTGTCACCGCTTGGGATTCATGGTAGCCGGGGAACTCGTAGCTCAAGGGACACCGCGTCAAGTCAAACAAGAGCAGCCAGGACAATTGGTGGAATGGGAGTGTGAGCAAGTGCAAAAGGCTGCGGATGTGCTCAAGCAGAAGTTGGAGCGCAGGCGGGTGTCGATTTTCGGTTCCCGTCTACATACAGTTTTGGATGAGCCGCGCACTCAGATTCCCCAAGTCGAAAATTGGCTCGTTGAGGCTGGGGTAAAAGTGAAAAGCCATCGAGATATCGAGTTTTCGCTGGAAGACGTATTCATTAGTGTGGTGGAACAGGCACGACAGCGGGGTTTAGATGTGCCAAAGGATTAAGCCAACGTACATAGGACTTAAACCGAATGACACTAAAATAACGAGCCAGAGCAATTCTAAATATGAAAAACTCCTTTGTCCGCTTATTAGTGACTATTTCAGCCTTATGTATGGCGCTGTTTGGGTTATCAGTCATAACATTTGCGCAACAAGTAGCCGACCCTAACTTTGACACCACAGTTACTCGCCCTACTTATGTGCAGAACCACCCTAAAGTACTGTTTGATGAAGCCCACAATAATGGTCATACCACCGAGGGACGCTACAAGCCATTTGCTGAACTGATTAGCAACGACGGCTACCAAGTGGTAGCCAATAAAGAAAAGTTTCAACAGCAGATATTAAAAAACTATGACATTTTAGTGATAGCCAATGCACTGGGAACCACACAGGGGGCGAGCGCGTTCACTGAGAACGAATGCAATGTCGTCAGAGATTGGGTTCGCACAGGTGGCGCGTTACTACTCATTGCCGACCATGCACCGTTTGGAGCAGCGGCGGAAAAACTGGCAAAGCGCTTTGGTGTGAATATGAGTCAGGGATTTACTGTGGACTTATCACACTATGACAAAGAGTCTGGCAATCCAGGCTGGCTTGTGTTCACGCGGGAGAATGGACTGCTAGCAACTCACCCCATCACCCAAGGTCGCAATGTTACTGAACGAATTAATCGTGTGCTTACCTTCACAGGTCAGTCGCTTAAAGGCACAAATGACACAGTGGCATTTCTCCGTTTAGCCGATACAGCTGTTGACTTGCCACAACGTCTTTCCAGAGCAACTCAGTTACCTGGTGGTAAGCGAGTTTCTGCTGCTGGTCGCTCTCAGGGGATAGCGTTGCAGTTGGGTAAGGGTAGAGTGGTAATTCTTGGTGAAGCAGCTATGCTTTCAGCGCAACTACTTCAAGGAGAACCAGCACGCGAAATCATGGGGAAAGATGTCGTTCAGATGGGCATAAATCGTAGTGACTTTGATAATCGGCAGTTAGCGCTCAACATCATGCACTGGCTTTCCGGACTGCTTTCCTCAACAAGCTAAGAACGCTTGTTGACTAGCGAGGATTGATTAACGCGCTTCGCTTTGCAAAGGCGGTTCGTTTAAATAATTTTCTGGCAACTAAGGAGTACAGCTTGTGCCTACACGACCTAAACGCATCTTTGCTCAGACTGTTAAAGAACTAACGCAACTGGGGCGCGATCGCCTAACCCTAACACTAGCACTCTTCTTGCCGTTGATACTGCTACTGCTGTTTGGTTTTGCGGTATCCCTAGAAGTAAACAAAATTAACTTTGCCATTCAAGATTTAGACTTGACACCAACTAGCCGCGAGTATATTGCCACCTTTGAGCGCACCAATAAGTTCAGTATCGTTGCTTTTGGACCACAGGTTAATGTGCCGCGACTACTAGATAAAGGATCAGTAGCAGCAGGTTTGATTATCCCTCCAGAGTTTTCACGCGACTTAAAACGGAGTGGACGTGCAGCCGAAGTGCAAATCTTGGTAGATGGTACCGATGCTAACACTGCCAATATTGTCAGAGGCTATGCCAAGGCAACCACCAATGCTTTTGTGGAAAATCTGCGCGGTAGTAGTCATCTGCTTGTCAAGCTTCAATCTCGGCTATGGTATAACCCCGGCTTAGAAACCTTAAAATACATTGGTCCTGGGGCGATCGCAATTACTGTCACCCTGTTTCCGCCACTTCTGGCTGGCTTGGCTACAGCAAAAGAGTATGAACAAGGGACTATCCTCCAGGTTTATGCATCTAGCTTAACAGGCACTGAGTATTTACTAGGTAAAGCAGCAGCATTTTGGCTGGTGGGTATGGCGGAGGTGTTGTTTGTCCATTTAGAAGCATGGCTATTCTTCGGTTTGAGATTTGTTGGCGATCCCACACCCATAATTCTCAGTTCAATACTTTACATTGCTTGCGGTGTATTTTGGGGTATTTTCTTAGGCTGCAATACCAAAGTACAGAGTGCTGCAATCCAAGCAGTAGCCTTCACCGCCTTTTTGCTGTCACTGCAATTATCTGGCTTCATCTACCCCATAGCTAATATTCCAACTGGCATCCGTTGGGTTTCCAATATTATTCCAGCTCGTTACTACATTGAGTTAACTCGCGATGCCTATGTTCGCGGCGTAGGTTGGTTGGGAATCTGGTTTCAGGTCTTAGCTTTAACACTCCTTGCAAGCTTATTTTTCTTCTTGGCTTGGCGTAAATTGCAGAAGATGCAATTGGAGTCTTAAACAATTCAAAATTCAAAATTCAAAGTTCAAAATTATAGCGCCACTGAATTGAATGAATTAATTATTTATCTGTGTCCATCTGTGTCCATCTGTGGTTCATTATTTCTTTTTCTACCTTACTCCGGGTTGCAAACCCGTATATTTAATATGTTTTCAAATTTAATAGACACCCTTTTAGGCAGCCGCTTTTGGGCGCTCTTTCAAAAAGAATTTGCTCAGATACTGCGTAACCGTCAGTTAGTGATTCAATTGCTGGTACCGCCCACAGTCTTTTTAATGTTGTTTGGTTTTGCTCTGAGTCCAGACTTCCAAAACCTTAAAGTTGGAATTACCGACTATAGCAAAAGTAGTGCCTCGCGTGAATTTGTGGAAATATTCAATCAAACTGATGCATTTGTGATTAGTCGGTACTATGCGAATGAAGAGGATATGATTGCCGATTTGGCGAAAGGTTCCCTGACAGTCGGTATCTCTATTCCGCCAGAATTTGCTGATGACATTGCCAAAAGACGTACAGTCGAAGTGCAGACGCTGTATGATGCTGTAGATGCAAACACAGCTAGTATTGCTTCTAGTTACATTAGCCAATTAGTCAGTGACTACAACTTGCGTCATAGAAACAAGCGTGGCGATGCTGTAGCCTTCCAGCGCAATCAGGTGCAGGTTCAGACTTCAGTATTCTACAATCCTGGGTTGGAAACTTCTTGGTTTATAGTCTCAGGAGTATTTGGAATTTTGCTTACAGTCATCGGTTCTCAAGCCGCCGCATCATTGGTGGTACGGGAAAAAGAAGCGGGAACTATTGAGCAACTGATTATGACTCCAGCCTCCAACACAGAAGTCATTCTTGCTAAGGTATGTCCGTTACTTGTTCTGCTTACCGTTGATGTTTTGATTGCTCTGAGCGTAGCAAAGCTAGCCTTTGGTGTGCCACTGCGGGGTAATTTACTTGTGTTTCTAATGATTGCCGTGCTTTACTTCTGGGTAGGTATTAGTATCGGCATTCTGATTGCTTCCTACTCAAAAAGCGAGCAGCAGACACAGTTAACAGCATTCTTTGTCAACCCACCCCTGACTCTTTTATGTGGAGCCACTACGCCGATTTCCTCAATGCCCACCTTCGTGCAATGGCTCACTTATCTCGACCCCTTACGTTACTTTATCGAAGTTTGTCGCGGGATTTTGCTTAAAGGAGTCGGTATCGAGACGCTGTGGCATCAAGTGTTGATTTTGCTAATGTTCGCTACAGTGCTGATGACCTTGAGTATCCGTCAGTTCCGGCGGCAGTTGGGTTAAGGCGTTAAGGACTTTTAATACACTGTTTTTCACGAGAATTTTACCAGCATTTTTGCAGCCCTCAGCCTCAAGGTTGAGGTTTTTCTGTTCGTCATCAGTTTAGGAGGCGCGTCCTAACCATTGAATTACTGCAAAAAGCTGAACATAGCTAGACTTTGTTGTTCATCTTCTTAATTTTCTTTCTCAAAGATTGAATACACTCTCGCAACACATCACTTCTATTTAAATCAACCATCTGACAATATGCATCCAGCGTTTTTAACTCATCCACCGTAACTCTAATCTCTACTCTTTGCGTTTGTTTAGCCATTGACTTTACGTACAATTGTCCGTACAATTAGAGTATAAACCAAGTGTAACCTACAATGTATGCCATCAAAGTAGAGCTAAAACTGAATAACAAAGAGCGAACTTTGATGCGTAGACATTCTGGTTATGCGCGTTTTGTTTATAACTACGGCTTGGCACTAACCCAAGGGTTGCGTTCTGCTGGAGTAAAAGCAAGCGTTGCAAAACAGATAAACGAAATCAAAAAAGTCTTTACTAACTACACCAAAAAGCAGCCTGAGAATCAATGGATGAATGAGTTGTCATCCAAGGTTTATCAACGCGCTTTTATAGATTTAGCACAGGCATATCAAAGATGGGCTAAAGGGCTGTCTAGCAAGCCTGTTTTTAAGTCAAAAAAGGATGGAGATTCGTTTACTGTTTACGACGGCAACGGGAAGGTTTTGGCTTTGTCTGGGAAGAAAATAAAGATTCCGACTTTAGGAACTTTCCGCCTCAAAGAAGCCTTCCCCTGCTGTTATGTGACGCAGACTTTTACTATGAGCCGCCAAGCTAATAAATGGTACGTTTCTTTTGCAGTAGATGCTGATAGAATACCCAACGGGAGAGCAAGTTTCGACTCGACGGAAACCGCCAGGACTCGAACTTGCTCACCGCCAACTTATCATCCAGAGGAAGCAGTAGGAATTGATTTAGGCGTGAAATGTTTTTGTACTCTAAGCGACGGTTCTCAGATTAAAGCTCCTAAGCCTTACAAAAAAGCGAAAACCAAGCTAGCTTTGGCGCAGTGGCGTAATCGAAACAAGCAATCTGGTAATCGTCGTCAAGGTGTGAAGCAGTCGAATAGAGCAAAGAAGTTTTATGACTCTCTTGCTAAAAAACACGCTCGAATTTCTTATCAGCGCCAAGACTTTCTGCATAAGACAACAACAGATATAAGTCGTAAGTTCTACCGAATTCGGATAGAGGATTTAAACGTCTCAGGGATGCTAGCTAACTCTAAGCTTTCATCAGCTATCTCTGACTTAGGTTTTTACGAATTCCGTCGTCAGCTAATTTACAAGTCTGAGTTTTTCGGAACAAAAGTAGAGGTGGTTGACAGATGGTATCCATCATCAAAAATGTGTTCGCTTTGTGGAAACAAGCACGACAATGTAAAACTTTCTGATCGAGTTTATCAGTGTCAGAATAAGTCGTGTTTGGCTCACACAATAACAATGGATAGGGACTTGAACGCAGCTTATAACTTGTTGAACGCACCATTGGACTATGTACGGCTGGCTCAACCGGAAGTGACGCTCGTGGACAAGAAGTAGCCGACTACCTTGTTTGAAGCGAGAAATAAACAGCAATGTGAACACGTTGTATAAGTTTTATGGAGCAGAGCAAAGGCGTTTACCAGAACAGGAACGTACTGAGATAGAAGTATAGCGCGTCGAGGTCTCGACCGCGACAATCAATTCGCGTAAGCCTTGAAACGACTGGGGCGCGATCGTGCAGGGTGGAAGTGTAGGACTCATAAACTGAACAGACGTGAGTTGATATATCTGCTTGCTACATCATTCTAGAGACTGACTTGATTTAGGTTAATATTTGATAGTTTATTATTGGCAGCAGTGCAGGATGTACTTAATATAGGTGTGCCACTGATTGAGCTAAGACCGGAAATTCAACAGGAAATCAACCAAAGTTATCTTGGTTTTAAAGTGAATCAAGAGCGAGGAGTCTTAATTGTAGCTGTGGCTCCCAACTCCCCAGCAGCGCGTGGTGGTTTACGTCCTGGCGATATTATTACCGAAGTAAAAAGAGTTCAAATTCAAAACGCCGAGCAAGTCCAAAATCAAGTAGAAGCAACAGCTTTAGGAAATACTCTTCAATTTAAAGTTAACCGCAATGGTTTCACCCAAATTATCACAGTCAAACCAGAGCAATTAGTAGCTGCTACCTCTTATTAAAAAGTAGACAATTGTTAACTACTTAAGGCGCTATGCCAAGCCCAAAATTACTGAAGTAAGACTATTTTCAAAAATCAAAAGATAGTTTATCAGGCTTAAGGAGAACGAATATGTCAAATGACTTAAATTCTTACCTACCTACACCAACTAAGCAAAAATTTGCAGCTACTTTTCACGTAGTAAGGCCGATTAGCTTCTGGGTACAGTTAGCACTAGGCGCTGTTTCTAGCTTCGCTTTGTTCTTGGCAATATTTAGCCGTAGTTCCACTGTCCAAACAACGACGAATTCGGTCATGGGCTTTGGAGTCTTTTTAGGTATTATTGGAATTTTAGTACTGTGTTTCAGGCTCTATTGGGTTTTCCGCTATCAGCGTTTAGATAAACTTTTACAGTCGCCTAATCGTGAATTACATCCAAGAAAAGAGGACGTAATTCAAATATTACAAATTGGATTAATCGTCAGTTTGATAGGACTCTTTTTAGCTTTTTTAGCATCTGAAGTGACCGTTATTGCTGTATTATCGAAATCTCTAGCTCTGCCTCAAGGAGTGGCAGTCTATAGACCTGAAAATGTCATTCGTTCCCTAGATATTTTTGTAGTTTTGGCAAACGTCAACCTGATTGGCGCTCACCTTGTAGGAGGCGCTACTTCACTTGGGCTGCTTAACTGGTTAGATCAATAGACTTCTTGCAAAAGTTGAAAAAAAAGAATAATTAACCACAGATGGAACTCACATTCCGCAAGAGGTGTAATAGTAAATAACGTGAGTTCAACGGAACTAAAAAATAGCAGGAGGTAGAGCAGGTAAGTCTTTAGGATAAATATTGAGGGATGGTTTTTGGGGAATGCACGCTTTACACATCCCCTCGCGCTTTCCATAGCTCAAAACGAGCGGATAACGAGTGATTATGTCGAGTGGATTACTGCTCTAACCCTGCAAGGCAAGACATTTTTATTAGATATAAGCTAAAGACAGAGAACTGTTCTAGTTTTATCTCAATCTTCAGATTGAGGTTTTCTACTGCTTGGATACTTAAGTTTATGGTTACTAGGCTCACTTTATTTGATGGTCATGAAAGTGAGCAAAAGACTTTTTCACTGAACAATGAGAACATGACTCAGAATAATGCTATGAATTATCTTGTTGCAGTTCTACCAGACCGATTAAAGGCAGAAGAAGCTTACACTGCCCTAGAAAAAGAAGGCTTACCCACTCAGCAAATTGACATTTTAGGCACAGGGTACAAAAGTGCTGATGAGTTTGGGTTGATTGACCCAAATCAGCAAGCAAAGAAAGGTATGACTCGTTTGTCATCTTGGCTGATTCCCTTTGGTTTTGTTGCTGGTTACGCCTTCAACGTTTTGACGGGAATTGAAATCCTTCCTATTGGTAATCTTGGCAATCACCTTATTGGTGGACTGTTGGGAGCCGCTTCTGGTGCTTTGGGTGGATACTTTGTCGGTGGTGGAGTTGGTTTAAGCGTGGGGAGTGGGGATGCTCTACCCTACCGGAACCGCCTTAACGCAGGCAAGTACCTAATTGTGATCAAAGGTACTGAAGAATTGACTCGTCAGGCAACTCGGATTCTGCGCCAATTTGAGCCAGAAAACTTGCAAGGCTATGCCGAGCAAACTTAAGATTTAGGCGGAGGACGGGGTAGGCGATCGCTCGTGGTTGAGAGGGTGTCGGCGGGGCGATCGCTGCATTCTGCACTTACCATCCATAAAAAAATGACGTACTCTACAGCCCATACTAGGTTTACCAGGTAGAGTACGTCACTTTGAAAACCTATGACAAAAGATAGATGACTTGCAATCCCCTAAATGGAACTGTTACTTAAAAGAACCGGCTTGCGGAAATGTCCGTTATTCCGAGCAAACCGTTCAGCCAGAATCTTTTGATAAACTGCTTCATAGCCATCAGTCATATTCTGAACACTGAAACGATTCCAGACATTCTCCCGACAAGCAGAACGGTCTAGTTCAGTAACCTTGCTAATAGCGCTCACACATTCTTCAACACTGTTGCAAAGAAAACCTGTTTTACCATGAGTAATTATCTCTTGTGTAGATCCAAGGTTGATCGCAATCACAGGGGTACCAGATGCCATTGATTCAACCATTACCAACCCAAACGGTTCTCGCCAGGTAATAGGGAATAGGGTTGCTACCGCACCGCCCATTAATGCATTTTTTTGCTCATGATTAGCTTCACCTAAATATTCAATTTGCTTGCCATCAATCAAAGGCTTGATTTCACTTTCATAGTATTCCACATCAACGACATCCACCTTACCTGCCATCTTCAAGCGCCAGCCTGCTTTTTTAGCAATTTCTATCGCCAAGTGCGTTCCTTTCTCTGGAGAAATCCGACCTAGAAACGCTAGATAGGGTGGCTCTTCAGGTTGGGGATAAAATTTATAGGTGTTGACATCAATCCCGTTGTAGACTGTTGCTACACAGTTCAGCCCTAGCCTTTGTTCTCGTTGTGCATCGGAAATACTGACGTAAGGTTGGTTTTTTGCATGTTTAAACATCTTTTCGTTGTCAGGAGTAAAAATTCCATGCAACGTGTGAACAGTGGGTGTTTTTACCAGCTTGGCGTAGGTCAAGGCAGGAAACCCGATGTGGGAATGAATAATATCAAACTCTTCAGCTTGCTCATACACCCTTGCTAAGTTCAGCATATCGTACACGCTGTGTTCTTTCACAGTCCGATCAAGTCGTAGGGCACAGGGATGGACTGATTCAAGCTTTGCCAAACTAATGGAATCTCCTGATGCAAATAGCGTGACTTCGTGTCCACGTCTTACTAATTCATCAGTTAAAAGTCCAACGACTAGCTCTATACCGCCATAAGCTGGAGGTGGTACTCTCTCCCAGAGTGGAGCAACTTGGGCAATTCGCATCAAAAACCTCCTAAAAAGTTTAAAAAGTGAGTTTTAAATTCAAACTGCGGACTTTCTCACTAATGAATGCTTTCCAGCTACTCAACCCAATGAGAACTAACTTGGTAGACAAACCTGAGTAAGAATTTAATAAGCACTTTATTCGGTTTATTTAAAGATTGTCTTTCTATCTTAAGTAGGGAAGTTATTTTCTAAAATTTACAAAATTCTTTAAATATAACAGAATTTAAAGTATAGTTTTTTCCCTCTATGGGCTGATTGTAGCTCACTCCAAATAATAGATATTGCCATATTTATATATTTATACTTCCTAAGGAATAGAGCAATAGGAGTATAAAAGAGGTTTTTTTTATTATTTACAGCTTTGTCAATAACCTTTTTGGATAATTTTAAAACTTGTATTATTAATACCAATAACATCGTTTCTTCGTGCAAAACCCTGCTGATATCGCTAAAATAGTCTTATCCACAGAGCATATTGTGGCTCATCAGCCAAAACTTAAGGCTAGAAGTGCTGGGGAGGCTGGTAGTGTTTGATGAAACTTTGATAAAAAATCGGCAATAGTGATATAGACTTCGGTTGTCATACCATAAAGGCTAAGAGAACTGAGGAAAAGTTATTCATTATTGCGTAATTTCTATAGTGTATATTCACTAAAGCAATAAAAATGCACTCTAAAAGATCTGCATATGAACAGACCAATTTTGTGGCTGAGCGTTTTTCTTGTGCTTGTTGGTTATTGGGTTTTAGTTAATCTAGTAATGTCAAGCAGATAAAATTGTACGTTGGGCTTTCCATGTAGGAAAACCCATTCTTGTTTGAGCAAGTTTGGTCAAACAAGGGTAGTCTGAACTGAAAGCATTCTTGCTTGTTCTCTCTTCTTTATTAAAGAAAAGTGTCTTGTCATTGATTATTAAAACAATGAAAAGCCGTACTCTGAAAAATTTTCAGATTGCGGCTTAAACGTTTGTATCCCCATTGGAACGCTCGATTATGTATTCTATATCAAAAATTTTAGAAATTCTAGTAAGTGGAAAAAGTGGGATTTGTAGCCAGTTTTTATATTTTTACAAACTGAAAAAGTAGGAAAAAAACGAAATTTAGATGTAGCGATATATTAAGTAAGCTTTTTGAAAAAAGCGTCTTATTTATTGATAGAAAAAAGCTGTAACCTCATGTTTCGAGATGACAGCTAATCTAATCAGCAAACTGAAGGTAAGCATCGCAACAAAGTGCATCGACCAAATTCCGATTTTCAAGGCGATCGCGCCTTGGCTCCCTATGCCTACGGCACGGCTGCGCCGAACGGGAGTATCGCGAACGCGAGTGCGTGTCCGGAGGACTCAGCGGGCACTCCGTGCCATCGCCTAAGCGCAAAGCGCACACTTCGTGTTGGCGCAGCCTGTCCGTAAGGACTTACGCGCAACGTGTCCCGAAGCGACTCACGCGAGTGCGTGTCCGGAGGACTCAGGGGGAGAAAAACGCCAGCCCCGCCAATTAACCAGTTTCTCTTGCGTAGCGTCCCATCACTTCTGCTTTATCCAACACATGACCCTCTATCGCCGCTATCACCTGTTCTTTGCTTGCTCCTGGTGGTAAATCAAGCGGTTGGTCTAGCGCAAAGATTTTGAAAAAGTAGCGATGAGCACCGTTTTTGGGTGGACACGGTCCCCCGAAACCTAACTCACCAAAACTATTTTTTCCCTGTATACCACCATCTGGAAGTGTGGGCTCTTTTGTAACCCCTTCTGGTAATTCACGGGTATCAGCAGGTAAATTGTAGATCACCCAATGGGTAAACGTTCCGTCGGGTGCATCGGGGTCATCCACAATCAGGGCAAAGCTTTTTGTTCCTTGAGGAGGTGCTTCCCACAATAAAGGAGGAGAGATATTGTCACCATCGCAAGTGTATTTAAACGGGATGGTGCTGCCAATAAAAAAAGCTGGGCTTCTAATGTCCATATTTTCTACCAAATTTTTCTGAAATGAGTTATAGCGGTTTTCATTTGGTCGAATACACGTCCGGGTGCTTTGAATGTGGTTCGATATAATATTGCGACAAAAAGTAAACTATATAAATCCCTATCAGGGATTGAAATAAGAGCGGAGCAAAAGACACCCCACTCTCAGTTACTTGTAGAAACTTTGAATTATTTACGATTTACCTGAAGGGTCTGCTGCGTGAATTAATTCTGGCTGTTGACTCTCTGGACGTTGAATGATCTGGTCAGCCGTTGGTCTGTGCTGTCGTTTGAACTCACTCAGTTGCACCGGCTGACCTGTTTGTGCTGATTGGTTAATAGCACGAATGATGCGAATATCAGCTAACCCTTCCTCACCAGAGGGTTCGGGGTCTTTACCTGTGATCACACAGTCTGAGAAGTAGATAATTTCTGCGGCAAACTGGTCTCCAGCAGGAAAAGATTGTTCCTGCGTCTCATTGTTGATGGTAATTTGTTGCTTCAGTTCGCCCTGATAAGAGTATGCAGAGTCCATCCGCAAGTCGCCTTTTGTGCCTGCAACCACAAAAGTGGAAACTGGTGCTGCGCCAAAGCTAGAAGTGAAAGTTGCCAGTCTCTCTCCAGGAAAACGCAGAATAGCGGTGGTCATTTCATCGATTTCGTCAAAGCGCTTCTCTGCTTTACTGGCGCTGAAGGCAACGACTTCAGTGGGTTCATCTTGAAATAGATAACGGGCAGCATTGATGCAGTATATCCCCATGTCGTAAACAGTACCGCCACCATTAGAGATTGGTTCTAACCGCACGTTGCCTTCAACAACCTTTTGAGAAAATACGGAGTTAAAGATACGGGGATCGCCAATTTTGCCTGAATTAACAATTTCTACCGCCTGCATATTTGCTTTATCAAAGTGCAAACGGTAGGCAATCATCAGCTTGACATTGTTTTCAAGGCAAGCGCGAATCATCTGTTCGCACTCTTGTTCTGTGACTGCCATTGGCTTTTCGCAAAGCACATGAACACCAGCCTTTGCCGCCCGCACTGTATAATCGCAGTGGAGATGGTTAGGCAGCGCAATGTAAACTGCGTCTATTTCGCCACTTTTGAGGCAGTTATCATACTCTTCGTAGGCGTAAGTCTTGACTCCATACTGTTTGCCGAGTTCCTCACGCTTGATTGGATCTTCGGAAAATAAGGCAACCAGTTGCGAATTTTCGGTCTGGTTAAAAGCAGGTAAAACATCTTCTTGGGCTATCCAACCCAGTCCTATGACGGCGTAACGAACGCGCTTACTGTTTGTCACTGTCATTTGTTAACCTCCTGATAAACAATTTATTTGCTCTAAAGTGTAGGGGTTAGAATTTCCCTATACGATGAGTTAGATGAGGAAAATGCAGAACATAGAAGGCAGAAGAATAAAGAAAAAAATAAGTTTATTTTTTATTTTTATTCTGAATTCCTACTCTGTGGTATGCTTATTCTTTCTTGGTCAAAAGCCTCCTAAGAGATAATATGGAGAAAAAAGAATTCTTTTGTTGGTAAATAAGCGCCAATAAATAAGCGCCAATGTTACGTTGGCGATATTGTCTGTTCTGCGTTCTTTTTTAAGTCGTCTCTGCCTTCAAGGCTAAAAACTTATGGCTTTAGCTCCATCCTCCTAGTGACTGAGAGGTAGCATATTTTCTCGAAACCTTAATTTTATTTAGAATCCAGCGTTATAGCAGAATATCACTCTCTTTTTA
Organism: Scytonema sp. HK-05; assembly: GCF_963872035.1. Classification (NCBI taxonomy): domain Bacteria; kingdom Bacillati; phylum Cyanobacteriota; class Cyanophyceae; order Nostocales; family Scytonemataceae; genus Scytonema; species Scytonema sp. HK-05. The sequence goes on along the minus strand of NZ_CAWMYC010000169.1, from coordinate 170,113 downwards.
GAAATAATATTTACGACTTTAGATAGAAGCGAATTTGTTAATATTTTTTACTATATAAAGTATATTACTTAACCTCATCAGACAAGTTAACACAGTTAGATACTACTATGAGTGCAAGCTGAGCTAATACAGCTTAGTTTGCCTCAAAGTTTCATTCAAGAGATAGTTACAACACAAAAAAATCACCTAAGCGCTAAACAATATTAAGTTGCAATTGAACGTTGATGCTGCAAAAACCAGTCGTACAACATTGGATTGTTATAAGTCTGGGTCCATGAATCGTGATCAGCTTCCGGATACACTGTAAACTTCACATTATTTGCGCCACACTTTTTGAGTGCTTGAACCATTTTTTCAGATTCCCTTAGTGGCACAATGCGATCGCCTCTGGCGGGCACTCCGTGCCATCGCGTTTTCCATGAAATGCCCACACAGGCAGATTTTTTAAACGATAAGCTTCCTCAGGATTCCCACCACCGCAAATAGGTGCTATTGCTGCAAACCTATCCGGCTGATCTGCTGCTAAGTGCCATGTGCCATATCCACCCATGCTTAAACCAGTTAGGTAAACCCGATCTAGTGAGACGTGGTACTGAGCAATAACGTCATCCAAAAGAGCACTCAAAAGGTTCACTGACCAGCGTTCACCTCGGGGACACTGGGGAGACACAACAATAAACGGGAAATCGGGCTGTTCCTCCACTATCCTAGCGATACCATTCCTTTTCACATCTTCTAGGTTAGAACCTCGCTCACCAGCACCATGTAAAAACAAAATCATCGGGAAACGAGACTCTTGTGCTTCATAGCTTTTAGGCAAAAACAGCAAATAGTTATAGCTATGAGTATTCAGAATTTGCCGTTGTGGCGATGTTTGATGCATGGGCTGATTAGCGTATAGGAACAGCAATTGTGTAACTTGGTCGCTGGGAAGCTTCTCGTTGAGTTTTAACCAAGCGCAAGTCACAATCTACATATAAATGCTCTAAAGAAAAATGAGCCAAGTAGGTTTTTTCATATTTCTTTACAGTATTTCTGTCCAAATTTTCTAATTTGAGTGCCTCCGGTAAGTTTCCTTTTTGCAAGGCTGGCTTAACTTTCGTGTTGACGACATCAGTAAACCAATTGTCTGCCTCGTCAACACTTAGAGGAATTTCTCTGTTCCTGAAAGCTTGAAATATACCAACATTTTGAATCCACCATTGATTATTACGGACTTCATATTTTTGCATCACCATAAAGTCGTAAGCAGGCAACCTTGACGAAACCTTTTTCCAGAAAGAAGATTCATGCCCTGGTGCATAACGAGCAATATTAGCGTAATAACCATCGTCGTGAAAAATTTGATAAGACTGCTCACGTATCCGTCCTGGCAAATTATCATGAAAAGGTATAGTAGACCAGATTGGTACCCAAACACCAAGGACAATCGGCAGTTGGTCTTCAACGATGGGAAAAGGGTTGCGTTGGCTTAACTCTTCAAAATAGGGAAGCAATTCGTTTTTATAAAAATTAACTTTAGCGCTTAAAGGTTCTGTATCTCGACCTTTCACCATATTCAAAAGTTCATTTTTGATGTCTTGCGTACTCCAAGAGTTAAAAGGTTTTGTGATTATGTTTACCATAACAATTCATTTCTAGTTATTAACAGCTATTGATAAATATGTGATGAGGCTCACTTCAGCAATAAGACAGATGAAACATCAAGAGCGAGTGAGCCTCATTTCTTTATGGCTAGCTAACGCCATTCGTTACTACCACCAAATCCTATTCCCATTTTCATCGACTCGTGCTTGCCGAATGACATCAGAAATTTCTTCTGCATCCTTCACATGGTGAAGAGCTTTCTTTTCACCATTTGGGTATTCCACAACAAAGTAAGTGGGTACTTTAATCCAGTCGCCTGTAATATCAGGTTGGTCTACAGCTACCTGCTTAGCCTTTTCTTCAACTGTTTGAGGCTTCTGGGCAATTGCGTCTCCCGGATTGACAGTTAAGTTTCTTTCCTTAGCTGTAGGCTCTTCTTTTGCGTGCCAATCAACACTAACTGGCTGCCTAATTTGATTTTTTTCTAGCTGATTAGTCATGTTTCTATCCCAGATTTTTGCTTTGACAATTTCGGCTTTCCTTTAATCACTCTAGACAATTAAAATCTGGATTTGCTCTTTCGTCAGAAAGACTTTTAAATTCATCGTTCTCTTACAAAAGTTTTGTACCTTCTGACTCGAAATCTGAAGCTATACTACGAAAGTCAGTAGAAGAAGGACTTTTTATTTGTTAGCGATGACGAATAGCGTTGCGTGTGTAGACGCAATTTCTAAGGGCTAGGTACTTTTGCCAGAAGTCTCTTCAAGATTTTTCTATAAAAAGTTTTATAGAAAATCATAATTATCTACATTTTTTATAATTATTTTACATAATTCTTCCTTGAGCAGCTTGAAAATATGCTTTGAGGAAGAGGTATTGATTTGACGAAATCTCATTAATATAAATAGAACCTAAAATATATTTTGAATTTGCTGACAAGTCTACAACACAGTCCTTTTTGTTATTAGGCTGCACCGCTATGTTTATTCAAGATTTAATGCTTTGTTTGCAGTTAACAGTTGATAACTTTGAATCCAAAAATTCTTCGGAGTGTCTCTTACATCTTCCCTGTGGTTGTCTTCATCCAGGAAAAGAGCTTTGCTGTGAGAATTGTGAATATCTTGAGGCTTGCTTATCACAAAAACAAATGTTAGAGCGCAAACAAGCCACCTGTGCTAAAGCAGAAGCTGTCACTAAGGTGTAGCGCGAGAGGTTATGGTCAAATCAGCAGCCGAGAAACGAGAGACGGAGTTATTGACTATAAATTTAGAAGATGGTATAATAGTGCGAATGAAAAAAGAATAAGTGAAAATAACAAAACGTGAATATAAGTCCATTCCGGAAGAAACCGCCTGCCTTTACATGGCAGGCGGTTTTCTCACTACTCATGTTTGTTTTCATGTATCTACCGATACTGGTTCTTGCCTTTTATAGTTTCAACTCCTCGCCCTACAGTGCAACTTGGCAAGGATTTACCCTGGAATGGTATCGCAAATTATTCACTGATGAGCGGATTTTATCAGCGCTACAAAATAGTTTGATCGTAGCCTTGTGTGCAGTGGGGATTTCAGCAGTGTTGGGAACTTTGATGGCGGTGGGGTTGGCACGTTATCAGTTTTTAGGTAAGAGCTTGTATCGCGGTATTTCTTACTTACCATTGATTATTCCCGATATTGCGATCGCCGTTGCTACCTTAGTTTTTCTAGCGGCGTTTGCCGTTCCCCTGAGCATTTGGACAATTGTTGCAGCTCATGTCGTATTCTGTCTTGCCTATGTTGCTCTTGTTGTGTCTTCTCGACTAACCAACTTAGATCCCCATTTAGAAGAAGCAGCACTAGATTTAGGAGCAACACCAGTCCAAGCCTTCATCAAAGTCTTATTACCTCAGTTAATGCCTGGTATTGTCGCTGGTTGTTTGCTAGCTTTTGTCCTCAGCTTAGATGACTTTCTCATAGCCAGTTTCACTGCTGGTAGTGGTTCCAACACTCTGCCAATGGAAATTTTTAGCCGCATTAGGACAGGAGTCAAACCAGATATCAATGCTCTCAGCGTTATCTTGATTTTACTCTCTGCGATCGTTGCTCTTGTCGCTGAATTAATTCGTGCTTCAGGACAGAGAATAAATACTCATTAGTCACCTCTAATACCGAAGTAAATACGGTAACTCGCCAAAATTTTGTATTCTTGTTCAACATAACTAAGTGATAATTCATCCGGAAGACAGATGGAGTCATTAAGCAAAACTATATCCTGGAGAGAAGAAATTGCATTCCTACACTTCCTAGAATGATGGGAGTGTTAAATGCAGAGCTTACTATATGACTTATCCAAAAGACCAGGAAACAGAAAACCGAGAATCCGACGAACAAAACGCGGTTGCTTCCGGTGGCGTTCAAACCCCTGTTGATGAAGAGAAACGCCATACTGGCTCTGGTAATAACGAAACCAATGCTAAGCCATCTTCAATACCAGAATCTGGAAACAGTGACCAGTTTACTGAAGGCGCTGGCAATCAGGGAACCGAAAAGCGTTAAGTTTCAATACAACTGAAACCAGTTGTCTCCCAAAAATGACAGGTGGAATGGTGTGATGCTAACCGCATCTTTTTCCACCTATTTTTTTATTTTCACAAAGTAGCTTTTGATGCTTTATTGTGTTCAACTACTATTGAGAATATTTTCTGTTAATTAAATGACAAAAGGGGCGAGCACATGGAGCGCGATGGCACGGACTGCCCGCCAAGGGGCGATCGCCCCTTTTTTCAAATTCCATGCTCATACGGAGTTGCGTTCCATTTTTAATTTTTAATTCTCCAAGGGAGCTCAGTTTCTTTCCAGAATCTTTTATTTAAAAACATCAATAACGTATTTGTAAGAAGCTTGAAGCAAATTTTATTGTCTCAAAATTTTATACTCTAGTATATACAAAACTCTTCCACTCAAATTTGTCTTATCATACTCTCGAATAATTTGCCCACCAAGCTTTTCTGGGATTCTTCGGCTGGGGATATTTGCTTTATCAACGTCATAGATAAGATATTCGTAATCTAAGTTCTCATCAGCCCATCTTTTCAGTCCAGTAATAGCCTCTAATCCATAGCCCTTACCTTGTGCAGATTTTTTTAGCCAAATACCAAGTTCTGGATTTTTACTGTGGATTTCGTGGATTGCAGTACATCCCAAAAATTCTTGGGAGTCTTTTTTTAAGATAACTAGTACAAGATGATTTCCCGTTTCGATTTCCCCTAGAGAATCGTTAATAAATTCTTCTGTTTCGACGATATCTTGAAGTGGACGAGGATACATATAAGTCGTAATTTCTTTTGTGAATTCTCTAAAAATCTCTTCTTTGTATTTCTGTGATATAGGCAGCAACAAAAGCCGATTTGTAAATATTTCTACTAGAGACAGTGACCTAGTCTGTAATTCTCAGTCATTATCTAGCTGAGTTTACCAATTTCATCAATGACTCGCACTAACTATTGAGAATCTTTATTGATTAATATTTGATTGAGTATTGTATTTAACAAAAGTGGCGAAAAATTTATCTGAACTTCAAAAAGAAAAAATCTAAGTTTTGTCATGAAAGAGCTAAAGTTTTGTTAAGATGCAATTGCTGGTATTCTACACACGGAAAACGCCAATCACGGTGTGAAGAATATAAATGAGTACTAGCACCATTGAGTTGAGTAGATAAAACAATGACCACTTACATTTTCTTTGATGACGCCCTCCGGATGCTTGTAAACGCCTTCTTGGCTTCGGTATTCCTACTGGTTGCCTTTTCTAGTTTAGGTTTGGCAGTTATCGAAAGTTTTGAAAAAGCAGGTATTGGCGTAGACGCGAAGCGCCTTCACTAAGCCAAGCGTTTCCGTAGACGCTTTATCCACAGGGGCTTTCCCTAGGGTAATTCTGATCACCTCAAACTAAAAATTTACTTGTTGTCAAGAACCATCGAGTCCAAGTGTTCGCTTGCCAAAAATCTTGGGAACACTGAAGCGTAAAAGTCTCACAGCGTTGCACAATGACCTGAAAGTGACCTAGGCACCAGTGGGTGTACCGCTACACAGAGGCAAGCGAAGCAGTCAACTACGATGGGTCTATTCGACAAGATGTTCGGGGCACAAAGCCAAGTCGAAGAAGCACTCAATAAGCGCAGAAGCTTTTGCTGCAATGACTTTAGCTGCAACAACCACGCATACGGAAATCTTTCTGATCAGCAGGCACGTGGTATTTCCTCTGTGCTGTCTCGTATGAAGCTTTTCAGAAGTTATTCCAACGATAAGATGGACAGGATGTTTGACAAACTCCTGGATAGTTTGAGGCGGTATGCAATAAATGCTTTGTCTCATTCAGCTAAAGAATCCTCACCCTACGACTTGCGGGAAGCAGCTTTTGCGGTAGTCACGGATTTGGTTTTAGCCGATGGTGTGTTGATCCAAGAAGAGTAAGACTTTTTAAACGATTTGTATCAAATTTTGGGAATTTCTGCTGACATTACCACACAAATTGTGCAAGTGATGTGGATCAAAAATCGGGGATAGCGCTTGCCAATTATCAAAAGCCCTTCCTAGAAAAATGGGGTGTGGAATGTAAGGTGTAGAGAAATCCTATATTTCATCTGGGATAGCGGCAATTTTAGGATGATCGGCTATCTTGACAATCAAACGAAAGCAGGGGCAGTAAAAAAATCCTCCCCTGCTTCGTTGTTATGAGAAAATTTTATAAATTTTGAGGCTGTTTTTATTCTGATTTGACAACTATATCTGAGTATAGTAGATTCATTAACTTTATATTCTCAGCAAAAAAAATTAGCATTTAAGGAATTTTGTCCTTGTCGCACTTGCAGACGAGGTATCTCCTTGAATCTAAGCAACAAATTTTGGAATCCAAAAACCCTAGTGTTATGCCTTGTTCTGCCACTCTAAGCCAATTGGTTGAAGTTCTATCTGCAACAGCAGCAAACTTATCTGAAGCTGATGAAGCACATTTGATCTGCGGTATACAGACAGATTCCCGTATCCTTAAGCCTGGTGAAGTGTTTGTGGCTTTACGCGGTGAAAAGTTTGATGGACACAATTTTGTCCCAATGGCGATAGAAAAAGGTGCAATCGCTGCGATCGCTGATTTTGAATACGACTATTCTGAATTTCCTGTGTTGCAGGTCAAAGATACGCTACAGGCATATCAAAAAATTGGCAGGTGGTGGCGTGATCAGTTTTCTATTCCAGTGATTGGCGTCACGGGTTCTGTAGGCAAAACCACAACCAAGGAACTCATTGCCGCAGTTTTGGCGACACAGGGAAGAGTCCTTAAGACTTATGCGAATTACAATAACGAAATTGGCGTGCCGAAAACTCTCCTAGAACTGCAAGCAGAACATGATTTCGCTGTCATTGAAATGGCGATGCGGGGGAAGGGGCAAATTGCGGAACTCACGCAAATAGCCCGTCCAACGATTGGTGTGATTACCAACGTGGGGACGGCGCATATTGAGTTACTCGGTTCAGAAGAAGCTATTGCCTCCGCAAAATGTGAGTTATTGGCTCAAATGCCTGCTGGTAGTGTAGCAATTCTTAATCATGACAACCCTTTGTTAATTGAAACGGCGGCGAAAGTCTGGCAAGGCAAAGTTTTGACGTTTGGTTTATCTGGCGGCGATATCCAAGGAAAGTTGATTGATAGCGAGACGTTGGAAGTGGCAGGAATGCAATTGCCTTTACCCTTGAGTGGACGACACAATGCAACTAACTATTTGGCAGCTTTGGCAGTGGCGCAGGTTTTGGGCATTGATTGGTCATGCCTGAAATCGGGTGTGATGGTGGATATGCCGGGAGGGCGATCGCAGCGTTTTACTTTGCCTAATGATGTGGTAGTATTAGATGAAACTTATAATGCTGCACCAGAAGCTATGCAAGCGGCGTTACACTTGTTGGCAGACACGCCAGGAAAACGACGCATTGCGGTGTTGGGTGCGATGAAGGAATTAGGAGAGCGATCGCACTCCTTGCATCAGCAAGTAGGGGAAACGGTGCGAAGATTGAATTTGGATGCTTTGTTGGTTTTGGTGGATGGCGAAGATGCAAAAGCCATAGCCAAGAGTGCCCAAGGTATACCATCTGAGTGCTTTGCAACTCATGCAGACTTAGTTGCCTCTTTAAAGACTTTTGTGCAAGAGGGTGATAGGATTCTTTTCAAGGCAGCCCATTCAGTGGGACTAGATAGAGTGGTGAATCAGTTCCGTACGGAGTTTGCCAACTAAGTACCCCACCCCTTAGGGAGTACCAAAAAATAAATTATCCATTATGTAGGGGGGCTTCCGGCGCACGACAGTTGAGGTTTTACATACAGGACTTGCATTGCGTCGTAACCCACCATTGTTTTGGAGACTACTACAAATTGGAGATTTTTTTAATTGGAAGTCTCTTACCCCAAGGCGTGCAAGCGCAGACGGGGTTTGGCGAATAAATTGCACATGATATAAATATAGTTATGAGGTATAAGTTATGTGTTGTATTCCTAACTCATAACTCGTAACTCTTAACTTTGTAATGAGCATCAACCTACAGCTAGAAACGGAACGTCTTATTCTCAGGGATTTTACAAAATCAGATTGGCAAGGAGTGCATAGTTACGCCTCTGATCCAGAAGTTGTTCAGTATTTGCCTTTTGGTCCTAATAGCGAAGAAGATACCAAGAATTTTTTGCAAAGAGAGATTAAATTACAACGGCAACAACCGCGTCAGCATTTTAGTCTAGCAGTGACTTTAAAAGATGATAAACAATTAATAGGTGCCTGTCGTATTAGCGTGACAAATCCAGACAAGCAAGAAGGTTCGATTGGATACTGCTTTGCTAAGGAATCTTGGGGACAAGGATACGCAACGGAAGCTGTAGGAAAACTGTTAAATTTTGGTTTCCAGCAACTTAATTTACATCGGATTTTTGCAACGTGTAACCCGAAAAATGTTCTTTCAATGCGAGTTTTGGTAAAAAGTGGGATGCGTCATGAGGGGTATTTGCAAGAGTATCAATGGGTTAAGGGTGAGTGGCGAGATTCAGTGCTGTATGCCATGCTTGAGCGTGAATGGATACAGATGCAGATTCGTAATGTTGAGTAAAGCCGTTATCTGAATTTATCGAACCGCCAAGACGAGCCAGCGCCCTTCGGGTATGCCTTCGGCACGTCTATGTCCTTCGGACACGCTTCGCGAACGACGAACGCAGTCGCCTGCGGAGGGAGACCCTCCTGCAGCGCTGTCTCACCGTGCGGGGGTTCCCCCCGCCCGTGCGACTGGCGTGCCAAGAACGCAAAGGTATCTAGTGCGTCTTTGCGTCTTGGCGGGAGATTAGCATTTCTCTTTACTAGGGTTTTGTACCCAGACGAGAAGGTGCAAGATTGGAACCGCAGATGCACAGCAAAACACGCAGATAATTTATCTATCAAGACATAGTGGGAGGGTGAGAACCCCTACCTTTTAATCCGGGGATGAAACCCGACGGTAGCACGTTTTAACAATCATGTTTCTTTTTCAGGAACTTTGCACGCTTCAAATGCGTCATAATCAATATAGCGTCGGCTCACGCGAAACCATTGTAGGAAAGTCTTCCGCTTCATGCCCAGAGAACCGATAATGACACTGGCTTCTGAGAAAAAGACTTAGGAACTGAATCTTTAAATCCATCCGAGGGGGGACGCCTCTTAGATGTAAAACTAACGGTTCGACTTCGCTCACCGTTAGCCCTGAGCGAAGCCGAAGGGCTAAAATGCTTGTTGAGACGGTCTGGCGGGGAGTAAGTCACGAGGCTGCTCTAGTTAAGAGTCTAAGAAACAGCGAACTTGGGTGTAACAGCATGACCTTGGTCTGCTGTGGAACAACTTTTAAGAATCCCTGCGCATTTATGCCAGGGAGTACGTCAAGTGCATTGGAGATGGCGAATGCGGGACGACGCGAGGTGATAGCATTCTGAGAAGTTATCAGAATTTTGGATGAGGATGAGGTCACGCTCAGGTTGGAAGCGATCGCCTCGAAAGTTGGTAAAAATGAAATACTTTGTACGTGGATATTAGGTGAGCAATCCTAAGAATCAGGACTCTTGTTGCTTACCAAAATTAGTATTGCTCTGAGCTACATATAAACATTAGATTCACGCCGTTTCCTCTAGATATCTATGAACAAATGTCACAGCCATAGCACCTTCACCAACGGCTGAAGCAACTCGCTTTACGGAGCCATGCCTAACGTCGCCAGCAGCGAAGGAACCTGGAACACTTGTTTCCAGAAAGAAAGGGTCACGCTCCTGCGTCCAACACTCTGGTGGACGACCCTCTTTGAGCAAGTCTGATCCAGTCACCAAATAACCTGCTTTATCGCGAATAATGTTGGTGTCCTTTGCCCACTCGGTGTTTGGCGCACCACCAATGCAAACAAACAGCCGTCGAGTATCAATTTTATGCGCCGAACCGTCACGACAGTTGGTAATTTCAATCTGATGCAATGATGTATCACCCAAGAGCCCAGTAACCTGAGCGTGAAAGAGCACTTCGATGTTGCTTGTGTTAGTAATTCGTGAAACGAGATAGTGCGATAAGGTAGCCGCTAGAGTATCGCCGCGAATGAGCATAGTTACTTTTTTCGCATAGCGGGAAAGATACATTGCAGCTTGCCCTGCTGAGTTACCGCCACCGACAATAAATACGTGTTCACCTCCACACATTGGCGCTTCGCTTGCACCTGCACCGTAGAACAGTCCGACCTTGAGAAACTGATTTTCATTTGGCAGATTTAGCCGCCGATACTCTATACCAGTCGCACAAATGTTTGCCCGTGCAATCATTTTGCTGCCATCAGCCATGTCCGTATAGATCCGGTTGTGCTTAAATTCTGATTTTATTCCCTCACGCAACAGCAGAAGTTCGATGCCGAACTTAACAGCTTGCTGGCGTGCCCGTTCGGCTAAGTCGGCACCGCTGATTCCTTCAGGAAACCCCATATAGTTCTCGATTAGAGAACTAGTGCCAGCTTGCCCCCCAACGGCATGACGCTCGACGAGAACAGTCCGCAAGCCCTCTGATGCAGCATAAACGGCGGCGCTTAGTCCCGCCGGACCAGCACCATAGATAGATAAGTCATATTCTTTGAATTTCGGCTGCGTCACCCATCCCAAACGTTGAGCAATTTCTCGGATTGTGGGGGCAAATAGTTGGGTTCCATCCGGGAATTCAACTACTGGCAATCTAACATTGCTTAGAGATGGCAGTCCCAGTTCCTTATTGCAGTCAGCATCGCAAGTGAGCGCAATCCAGTCAAATTCGACAACGGTGCGGTTTAGAAAATCACGGATTTCGTAGGCTTGGGCTGAGTCAGGCTGCCCGTAAAGCCGCACTTTTCTCTGATATGCTTGTGAGTCTGGATTTTTCAGTTCGGTCATGATGGTTCCCTTGTATTATTGGGATATAAGTAGCTGTCGCCAGCTTCCCCACACCGGGTGCGTTTGGATCAGACCTGAACGTCGGGCGCAAGAAGCTGCAACACCTGCGCGTGTGTCATCACAACGTCAGGGTCGCGCTGGAGGGCATCATAGTACTGTTTTTCAAAGCCAGCGCCCGACTCGGACGGGTTGAGCAATGCGCGTGCTCGTTCTATGAGACTGCTAGCATCGTTTGCCGTCATCGGATCGTCCGCGTCTAGTAGCTCGTCAATTTGGACCACGAGTTCGGAGACAGGGTGAAGCCAGGCAAACCACTCGTGTTGGATGACGAGTTGTAGAAGTTCGCCACTCGAAGTGACTCGCCCGTGGAACCGCTCATAAGAGATGCGCTCGGAGTCCACCAGCGCCTTATGGAGACGGAGAAGCCCGTGGCGCAAGTCGTTCAGGTGCGCTCGTGTGAGATCCTCAGACGAGCTGGTGGGGAATATGGACTGATCTGTCATGGTAGTAAGCACCTTCAAAGTCTTTATTGGGCTTTCAAGTAGAGCTATTGCTATAAAAACCACTTTGTGCTATGTCTCAGGCGAAAGTTGGGTACTTTGTCACAAGTCGGCTTAATACAGATTAATCTACTTAATGATAGGTTCACGTTTTAGTTTGGTTAGTTGATTATCAATGACCCCAGGCAAAAGATAAAACAGCGGGATGAGTATATAGAGTGCGATACTTAGCGTTATGTTAACAAACGCTAAACCAGTTGCAACAAGATACGAAACCGGGTAGCCAAGACTCCAAATCGTAGCTTTACGGACAGATCCTTGGTGAATGAGTCCTTCACTCACGATATACTGCTGCACCACATAAAACCAGAGAAAATTGTAAACAAGTCCAGTCATTGCAAGCGATAGCCCGTAAAAGACAACTACGGGCAGCGATGCTCCAAACTCACCAATCAGTGCCGTGGGATATGGGATGAATGCGACACACATCAACAGGAGTAAGTTGATTACTAAGGTAGAGCGATCAACTCGCTTCAAAAGATGAAAGAGCGCATGATGATTAATCCAGAGCACACCAATGACCATAAAACTGGTGACGTAACTTAAAAAGTGGGGGAAGATTTGGAGTAGCTTTGTGACTGCCTCTGATGGTGTCGCTTGAGATAAGTCAGGAGTCTTGATTTCAAGAACAAGGAGTGTTGCAGCGATTGCAAACACCCCATCGCTAAATGCTTCAAAACGGCTCAGACTCATTAAGGGAATTTGTTTTGTATCCTCTGAGCGCGGCATTTTAGTTTCCTCATATATGGAATGATCGCTTTGATTAAGACGCTTGAATCAGGAAGCTGAAGATTTGACAGACAGTTCCCAAGAAAGAGTTGCTCTACACGCTTTGTTACAAGCTATCTAAGTTTTAGCTAAACCGACCAGTTCCGTAGCCGAACTGAGAGCGTGAGCCAAGTTGCTGCCCGTGTGCCATGAGTTGGTTTCCGTAAGCTAGTTGAGTCGGTTCCCAGGCTGGCAACGCTTTTATAACATCATGGTTATGCTCAACCAGTGCATCCGCTAAGGCTAAAGCATTTGCCGCCGCTTTGGAGGTACTTGCTGCTGTATGTGGGCGTGGAACGAAGGCTGCATCACCCACCAGTGCCACCCGCCCAAAAGCCATCTGGCTAACACTCAAGTCAACAATTGCCTGGACAAACGGTTCAGGAGTTGCGGCAATCAGCTTCTGGAATGGCGGCGCAAGCATAGCATCTGCATATGTCCGCATTTCACGCTCAACGAATGGTGCCAGCATACCTGGTGGAATGGAGTAGTCACGGTGTCTCTCGAGTTTATCCGTCAAAATGCGAGGCAATTCATTGGCTTCATCATAATTGACATACCAGACCCAGTTGAAGCGCCGCTCGCCAGGTACCAAAGATTCATTTGCGCCAGGTATAACATATTGGAGAATGTGGGAGTTTGGGAATTGGTAGAAAACAAAGCGCTCAGTAAACAGAGCGGCGGTTGAGCGATCCAGTTCGGTCTCTTCCACCAAGCCGCGATAGGCGACATAACCAGCATACCGATATTGCACTTCTGGTAAGAATTGCTGACGCACCGTGGAGCTACCACCATCTGCGCCAATCAATAAATCTGCTGTGTCATAAGTACCATCGGCGAATATTGCAGTGACACGCTCACCATTCTGCTCAATATTAGTTAGGGTCTTCCCTTGGTGATAATGCTCGGATGGAAAATGCCGACGCATGGAACCATAGAGAAAATTCCAGGAAGTCAGCACCTGACGCATGGACATGGGTTGGGCAATGCTGCCATCGCGGTTCAAATAATATCGCTCATGCGCCACCACACCGAGCGGTTCAGAGTAGCGAATGCCAGCACGCTGAAATACTTCTACTACATCTGGCTGGAGCACAATGCCACCACCCCGGCTGTCGAGATCATGGTCAGAGCGTTCGTAGATATCGACATGCCAGCCAATAGAGCGCAGCATAATCCCGGTAAATAAGCCGCCTAATGACCCGCCAATGACGATTGCATGGTTTCCTGTGGGTTTCATGGTCATCGAACCCTCCATTGTATTCTTATGATCGGCGTTATGCCGCCTTTAATTCATTCACTGCGGTTTGCAAGGCTGTTAAAAAAACATCAACAGACTGTGCCCCGACGATCGTTTCTCTACCAATTTTGATGGTCGGTACGCTGCGTATACCCCGGTTAGCAGCCTGCTGTTCTAGCTCTTTCACTTCCGCAACACCAACAGTTGAAGTTAGGAATGCTCTAACTTGGTCAGCATCCATCCCGACTTCAGCAGCAAGTCTGGCTAAAGTCTCAATATCGGTAATATCCTGTCCTTCAGTAAAGTAAGCATTCAGAATACGCTCAACCATCTCGGTCGCTTTGCCGAACTGACACGCCTTCCAAGTCAAGCGATGAGCTTTCAGGGTGTTCGGAGTGACCTGCATCAAGTCATAGCGGAATTCAATACCGTCACCCATAGCCGCCTGCATCGTTTGAGCATCCAGCTTTTGTGAGTATTCCCAACTGCCAAATTTGTTGGAGCGGTAAGTTTTGCGATCCATGCCAGCTTCGGGCATGGTTGGGTTTAACTCGAATGGATACCAAATGCGCTGGATCTCAACAGGAGTCTTGAGTTGTTCGATCGCTCGATTTAGTCGTCTATCTACGACGAGACACCAGGGGCAGATAAAGTCCGAGGTTATTTCGATCATTAAGGTCATGGTTGCCTCCTGAGTCCGTGTTGCACATTGATTTTCTATATCTCAACCATAACCTCATTCATATAAAATGATAATATAGCTATTACGCCAAACACCTTTGCGTTTTTTGCAAAAATAGGAGAATACGAGAGCCGATGGATCAGTTTGCAGCCATGCGTGCCTTCGTGAAAGTGGTGGAAACTGGCGGATTTTCCGAAGCTGCGCGGCAATTGCAGATGGCAGTTTCTTCTGTGACTCGCCAAGTGAATGCTCTGGAAGAAATGCTCAATACCCAACTACTCAATCGCTCAACTCGCAGCGTTACCCTCACACCGCAAGGTCACAAATACTACGACAAAGCAGTTCGTATCCTGCAAGATGTGGAGGAAGCGAACCAATGTGTGGCGGAGCAGGAGGATATTCCACGAGGACTGTTGCAGGTCAGTCTACCTGTTGCGTTTGGTCTCCTCCACGTTGCACCAATCCTCACAGATTTTCAAGCGAGATATCCAACGGTGAAACTGAATCTCCGATTCATTGATGCGTTGTCTAACCCAGTGGAAGAGGAACTGGATATTGTCATCCGCATCGGAAATCTTGATCGGTCGGGTGCTAACTTGATTGTCCGTAAGCTTGCCTCGCATACACGTTTTGTCTGTGGTAGTCCGGCATATTTCAAACAGTATGGTTTGCCCAAGCATCCATTCGAGTTAGCGCACCATAATTGCCTATTGTTCAAGTATTTCACAGGCTATGACATCTGGCGATTCCAGCGAGACACGGATGTGTTTGAAGTCAAAGTGAGTGGTTCACTGGTGGCGAACAATTCTCTTGTGCTACGCCAAGTCTGCTTGGATGGTTCGGGTCTAATCATGATGCCAACTTGGCTGATTGGTGAGGACATTCGCGCTGGTCGATTGCAAGCTGTACTCACCGACTTCCAAGTGCATCCCCAATCCGACATGGATATGGGTATTTACGCGCTTTATCTACCGAATCGCAGGCATTCTCTGCGAGTTAAAACGTTCATCGATTTTTTGATGAAACGATTTGGTGATCCGCCTTACTGGGAAGCAACCCTGATCTGAAGGGGGTTATGGCAACGATTCGATAGTGTTGGCATGCTACAAATCATCAGACAAAATTACTACAATTTTCAAGGAGCAACGACCACTCACTACAGCGAGCAAAAATCTGCTATGTTTCAGCCTATCCATTACTATGCTGAGGGGTTTGAGTGAAGCGTTTTTGAAACAGAACTGCCCCTACATTGCTCAACAAACAGGTGAGTGCTAACCACAGCAAGATGTAAGTGGGAGCCATCACTACGCCAGCCAAAAACCAAGTATAGACGTGCAATATCATTATGAACGCAAATATGCTACCTATTGCGGATGCTTGCCATACATAATGTGACGGGCGACGGAGTGCGGCAAAAGTCATAGCCAAGATTGTGGCAAGCAAGTTGGCTGGCACTAGAAATGCACAAATACTTACACAGTTGGCGCGGGAGAACTCAGCTAAGCTGTTAAGGTCAAGCATCAATTCTTGGGGATAAAGTCAACATTTTGTACAACCTTTAACATATTTATAAAATAGTGAAACATACCTTAGTGTATACATTTAATATAATAACGACTAAATTAACATAAGTTTAGATAAGTAAAGTATTTTTATCGTTATTAGCAGAGTCAGCGGGGCTAAACCCAGGAAGGATAAGCTTTTCTGAGAAATAGTCATTAAATATTTTAATTTGAATCTTACTTGCAAAAGTTTAAAAAAATGTAAATTCCGGAATTAAAATAACTTTATCAATAATGTGAATCAAAATCTTATCAGCTTCAATGTAGGATAATCGCAGAAAATATAATAGATATAATAGATTTCCTTCATGTCCCTTCGCACATACGCCATTTTAGGAACAGGTGCATTAGGCGGGTTTTACGGTGCTAGACTGCAAAAAGCTGGGTTAAACGTCCACTTTTTGCTGCGTAGCGACTACGAACACGTCAGCAAGCACGGTTTAGTTGTTGAGTCTGTTGACGGCGACTTCACCTTAGGGCAAGTCAATGCCTACTGCGATGTAGAAAAGGTGCCTCGATGTGATGTCGTAGTCGTGGCGCTGAAGACAACGCAAAACCATGTGCTGCCAAAGTTGTTACCCCCTATTGTTAAGGATGATGGGGTTGTACTGGTGTTGCAGAATGGACTGGGAGTGGAGGCGGAAGTCGCCCAAATTGTCGGTAGTGATAAGGTGATTGGTGGGTTGTGCTTTCTGTGTTCAAATAAAGTAGGACCAGGACATATCCGCCACTTGGACTATGGACAAATTACCTTAGGCGAATATGCAGCTGACTATTATGCAGCTGGTATCACAGAACGGATGCGGCAAATTGGCGAGGATTTTGAAAGTGCTGGTATCCTTATTGAATTAACTGAAGACTTGCTGCTGGGGCGTTGGAAAAAACTGGTATGGAACATTCCCTACAATGGGCTTTCTGTCATTCTCAACGCTACGACAGCGGAATTAATGGCAAATGTTCACACTCGCAAGTTAGTGGAACAGCTGATGTATGAAGTACTGGCAGGGGCGAAGAATTCAGGGCGCATTATCCCTGATAGCTTCATCCAAACAATGCTCGATTACACCGTGAAGATGAAGCCTTACCGTACCAGCATGAAAATTGATTATGACGAACGCCGCCCCTTGGAGGTAGAAGCAATTTTCGGCAACCCGTTACGAATGGCACAAGCTGTAGGTGTTAATTTACCGCAAATTTCTTGTTTATATCGGCAACTCAAGTTTTTGGATGCCAAGCAAAAAGGGGGATGAGGGAGATGAGCTGAATTATCCTCACTTCCCTCATCCTCACTCTTTAACGCACTGACTCTGAAATCACAGCTACTGCTAGCAAACACAATAGGAGAATTCCCACTCGCAAAAACCAACTTCCTACTAAAGGTAGTAGCATGGCGGCGATGTGCAAGATACCAAAACTCATTGACATTATGTAGGCGATCGCAAAGCCGAATATGACAATTAAGAAATATTTGAGGCACTTGGAAGCCAACTTGAGAAGGCGACTGCGATCATTGGTGGTGGTTTTCATGGTTCTGAGAATAGGTAGATATGTGCTGTTAAGATTTGGGACAAACTAGACGCAGTTGTTATTTTGTGCTTTGCACAGGAGTTTGCATCTGCTGTTGAGAGTCGATGGTTTGACGGTGATTGCTCACGACTTTCATCACCAGGAGTAAGCACACAACCAGTGCTGCTATTACAAAGAAATTGCTAAAACCATTCCGGCGAAAAAAGTAGTCTTGTCCGCATTTGACGCATACCTGTCTGTTGGGATTGTAGGGATCGCTCCTGAACGGACAATTATCATGCTCGCACTCATTATTACAAATAGGGGTCATGCTACAAGGCTCCTAAATGGGAAGTAAAAACGTCCACATTTTCAGAATGACTGAAGCAATCAGCCTTGAAAGCTCACTATGCGGCTCAATTTTTTGGCTCAGTTGGCTCGGTTATTACGTTTGTCGCTATCGAACACCAGAGCAAATGTAACATAAGAAATATCGTGCTAAATCATATAAAAATGGCGGATTCTGTTAGAGCATCTACACTAGGGCTAGAAATCGTCAATGAAGCTAGAAAAAGAAAGGGCTGGAATAAAACCGCACAGATGTGGTGTCGAGCTGCAAACACTTCACAAGCCACGTTGAAACGGTTTTGGGCAAAGGAGCCAATTCAGAGAGAGACTTTTATCAAGATTTGTGAAGCTGTAGGGGTAACAAACTGGAAAAATATTGCTGAGCATTACCAAATTCCTAGAACTGAACCAGATCCCGATTTTGTTGGACGTTCCGAAGCGATCGCTCAACTCCACAATATGGTGAAAGGTGGTGCAAAGATTATAGTCATCCAAGGTGAAGGCGGCGTAGGCAAAACAAAACTAGCTCGCAAATATTTTGACTCTCTGGGTTTAACTTTTCTAGAACTATGGATGCCAATGGAACATCAGAACATTATTTCTGTAGAGAGCATAGTTGAGGAATGGTTATGGCGAGACTTTGATGAACAACCAGGACGGAATCTGTTGCTCAATTTGCAGAGACTGAAACGGAAACTTCGAGATGAAACCAGAAGAATAGGTATATTAATCGACAACCTCGAAACTGCTTTAGATATAAATGGACAATTCATCCAGCCTCATCGCCATTATGTAGAATTATTGAGAGTCTTGGCAGATCCAGCAATCAATTCAGTCACACTCATTACCAGCCGCGAACGCCTATGTGAAGCTAATGTTGATGTGAACTTTTATCTGCTCAAGGGGTTGGACGAGTCCGCATGGAGACAGTTTTTTGCCAGTCGCGAAATTAATCCTGATTGTCCAGCGCTAGGTGAAATATGCAGAGCTTATGGAGGCAATGCCAAAGCAATGCGAATCATTAGCGGTGTCATTCGCGCAGACTTTGAATGTGATATGGATGCTTATTGGGATGTAACTCAGGATGATTTATTGATTGAACAAGAGTTAAAAAATTTAGTTATTAGTCAGTTTAACCGCCTGCAAGAAATTGATCCTGAAGCATATCGGCTCCTGTGTCGTTTGGGATGCTACCGTTATCAAGATGTACCTTGGGTACCAATTGAAGGGGTTTTGTGTTTGCTATGGGATGTGCCAGAGTCGCAACGTCGGAGGGTACTTAATCGTCTGTGCACTCGGTCTTTAGTAGAATCTCGTAATGAAAAATACTGGTTGCATCCAGTGATTTTGGCTGCAGCGATTTTCCGATTGCGACTGAGTGAAGAATGGCAGACAGCGAACCGCACAGCTGCCGCTTTTTGGACAAATAGTGTGAATACAGTTCAAGGCACAACAGATGCGTTGAGAGCCTTGGAAGCTTACTATCATTATGTAGTGATTGAAGATTTTGAACAAGCTGCAGATGTCATCATCAGACAGAGAAATAATAAATGGGGAACTCATGAATCTCTTGGGCGATCGTTTTACAAACGCGGTTTGTTAAAACCAATGACCGCTGCAATCACTGACATATTAAACAAACTTAATCCAGGGTATCGCCTTGCCAAACTATATCACACATTAGGTGCTATGTGCTGGTTAAAGGGTGATATTCACCAAGCCATTGGTTATTGTAAGCAATCAAGAGAAATAGCGATCGCCTGCTTGCGAGCAATGCAACAAGAAGATGATAATCAGACTGTTAAAAAACTTCAATTAATAGTCATAAATTCCTTATTAACTATAGGTATTTGTCAAATTGGTTGTTGGGAACTCGAAGAAGCAGTAAATACTCTCACACAAGTTGTTCAGCTTTGTGAGGAACTCGACTATGAGAAATATGCTCCATCTGCTTTGTTTTACCTAGCATTTTTAAATTCCTGTTTGGGACGAAAGCAAGAAGCCAGTGAGATTGCTAATTACCTCTACAATAGACTACCAGAGGAAGGACTACCTTCATGGCTAACAGAGTATAGACTATTTTACTTATCCCTAACCTTTAAGAATTTAGGAGAAATAGAAAAATCATTGAAAATATACAAAATCAATCTTTTTTATGCTAAGAAAAGTCCTTATCCTCAAGCTAAAACTAAAGCTTTGATTGGTTTAGCACAATTGTATCGAGAACAGGAAAAATTTAAAAAAGCGGTGATTTGTCATGAAAAAGCAATCAGAGTTTTAGGTGAAATAGGCGCTAAATGGGATTTAGCCGAAGCTTATTTTCAACTGGCATTAACTTATCAACGAATGATGGAAGTTGCCAGAAGTGGGGAAAATTTTGAGAAGGCGATCGCTCTCTTCAACGAAATGCAAGCACCAAAACAAGTTGAGAAAGTACAAAAAGCAATGGGGTGTTTTCAAGATTAACAAGTCATAATGTTAATTGTGCCTTGGGATTTAGAATTTAGATTTTGGATTTTAGGTTTCTTTTGGGGGATGCCAACCTGCTAATACCCATTGTTGCCGAACTGTGACTGATATAATGTTGTTTAATTGTAGGGCAATAACTGTAGCTCGTCCACAGGCAGTAATTCCAATAATTTGAGCGCCATCTTCACTCCATTCAAAATGTTTTGACCACTTTTGTTTTCTCGGATTAAATAGTTTTACTTTTTTACTAGTTACTGGATCTACTGCATCCGTTTGAGTTCCTTTGTAATTGTTGCACAGCCGACAAGCTAACCATAAATTATCTTCGTCGTCAGTGCCTCCTTTTGCTTTGGGAATGATGTGTTCAATTTCTAAAAGTCCCAAAACATAGATTTGTAAACTACGACAGTAACCGCATTGGTCGCTAGCTTGAGCACGAATTTTTTCTCTTAGTGTTTCTGATATCCAGCCTGAACTCATGCATCTAAAGGTTCCCGCAAGCCTCGTTGAACTGCTTCACGTAATGCTTGAGCTTTAAGTAATAGCTTTTCTTGGTAGACTTGCATTAGAGCCAGGAGTTCAAAATGCTCAGTATTGGCGAGTGTTCCAGCTTGTTGATTGTATAGCAATTCGCTTAACCTTTGGTCTTGTTCTGGTTGCATCTGTAATTTTGTGAGGGCGATAATTTCTTCATCAGGTAAAGAAGAGAAAGAGGGAGTTTCTTTGCTGTCAATTGGTGTAGACTGGGGACTGACGGGAGACAGGGAAAGTGCTATTGCTTGTGTCAAAATATCAACTACAGCGCGGTTAGTGAGTTGGGCAAAATGTTCGGCTTTTTTGTAGACTTCATCTGGTAAGTTCAAGATAATTTGAGTAGTCATAGGATTTCAGACTCTTCTGCTATGCTAATGGTACTTTCTTCCACATTATCTTCCACATTACTAGTTCTCTGCCGCTTGGAAAATCTCTTGTGCATCAATCAGCACACTTATTTTAGTTTTTACAATCAATTTGCCAAACGGGTCTTGTATTCTTACTCCCTTCCCGCCACAAGAATACCTATTTTTTAACCGCACGAGGCAAGAGAGGAGGAGACTTCCGTGCGGTGAGACCAGTGCTGCAGGAGGGTTTCCCGACCCAGGCAACTGGCGAACCCGAAGGGAGGTTCCCCCCGCCCTTGGAAAGTGTCCGTTGACACAGAGAGAGAAGTAAATCACTATAGGTAATCTTAGATCGGTAAGGGACTAGCAACCGGGGATGGGGACTCGCACACTGACCAAATAAACTTTCCTCTTGCTGTTGCAGTGCTTCTACTTTGGTTCTAAATATCATTCTATGACTTTTGCAAGAAGTCTATTTAACGAAACTCTAGAAGATAAGCAATAGCTTGAATAACACTCAAATAGAAATTCCTCCCATCGTGTATGAGTGTAAAATCATCAATCAGAATAATCACTCCCAGAACCGTACTTCCAAGTGTCAACTAAGCGATTCCAATAGTATTGCGGTACATTGGGTAAATTTTTCATCCACGGTTCTAGTATTTGACTAAGCCAAAATAAAATAGAATAAATCCCTAAATTCGCGTAATGCACCATCCAATCGAGTAAAGTTCCTAAACCGACTTGTGGAATCACTTTGGCAACTAATCCTGGATGTGTTAACCCAGTTTTTATCAGAGTTTGCGTCAGTGCTGGAAACTGCACGACATCTTGCAAAAATGGTTTGAGTACGGGTTCACCGAGTTGTTGCATTTGTTGAAACACCGCAGACAGCAGTTGGTTAATTTGATTTGGATCAATTTCTTGATTTAAATCAACACTCATTGCTCTTTGGAATAGCCAAGTCACAGCTAAACTCGGTTGATATGGTTGCAGTAGTGCTAGTGCATTTGTAGATAACTGATCTGTTTGCAGCGCCTCGTGAACACCAAATGTTAAACGCCGCAAGTGACGCACCATCGCGCCAAAACCACCAAAACTGAGGGGAGATTGGCTCCCACTGCTATCTCCTACAGGTAAAATGCGGCTCCAAGGTGTCTTCAGCGGATGACGATAGGAGGGAAAAAACCCAAACAGCGCTCGTTTAAATGTCAGTTGGTTTAACTCCACGCCTTGATATTCGCTCATCAGGCGCAGATAATCCTCGAAAAGAGCTTCCAAACCCAAGCGTTGCGGATGGGTATCCATGTAAGTAAACATATAAGTCGTTCTGCCATCCCTTGCTGGAAAAGCTTCCCAAAAGTACTGGCACTGATTTTGCACGGGTGTGAATGATAACAACAAGTCGCCTGTGTGGTTTTCCGAAAAACCTTGAGCACAAGTTCCCACAACTAAACAAAGCGCATCTGGTTTTTCTCCCTGACGTGCTTGTCGTGTTATGGGAGAAAGATGTCCCATTGCATCAATTAACAATCTGGTTTTGAATTGGTTGTTTACCATCACTCCATCAGGATGAACAACTGCTTCTGTAAATGGAGTGTTTTCAAACAACTTTCCGCCAGATGCAAGAAATCGCTGCTTTAAAGTTTCCAGCAAATAAATTGGATCGACACCGATATTGAGAACATCCCTTACCCAAACTTCTGTACCACCAAAAAAGCTCACTCTCGCAGGGTTGTATTTTGTGGCGATCGCCTGCTCTAATTCTGCATCACTCAGTAAATTTAATTCCAAAAAAACTTGTAATTCTTTACGTGAAATATTCCATTCTTGCTCTCTTCCACGCAAAATACCCCGTTCCATTAACGCGACTCGCACTCCCTTCACAGCCAAGGCGCAACCAAGTAAAATCCCTAATGTCCCGCCGCAAATTATAACGTCCCAATCTACACTACTTAAAGGTTGCTGAGTTTCTTTCACTACCATTGGCACTGATGCGGTACCTTCTTTGAGTGATGCTAAGAGGCGATCGCCTTGACGCAACCCTCCCAAAACATTGCCTGGTAATTGCGAAAGAACATTTTCAGTTAGGGACATGACGGTAAATTCTACGAGAGTAACTATTTTCAATTTTCAATGGTACTGATGGAAGTTCCCTCTTAAAATCAATACTAAGTTTTAATAACTTCTACTTAAATGTAGATGGACATAATGTCAATAAGTATTTTCTCGAATAGGGGGAGTCATGAACGATATCAAACAGAATTTAGCTTGTTTTTCAAGATATTCAAAACTTGCTTCTATCGAGACTTCCATTCTTTCTTTACAAAATTTTAACATAAATCGTCTTAATTTAAAGATATTGTAAATAACCTCTGTATTCTTGCGGATCTGAAAAAAAATTATTATCTTTGTATAAGTTTTAGCTTAGTAGTAGAAAATTACTGAAAATCAAAAAAAGCACTGAAACAGCTAGCATGCTGTGATATTTTTTATGAGAATCGCCTTTATAGTAGGACCGTTTCCTGTATTATCTGAGACATTTATTCTGAACCAGATTACAGGTTTGCTTGTGCGTGGACATGAGGTTCACATTTATGGCTATAAGCCTGATGATACTTCTAAGGTTCATCCCGATGTGGAGAAATATCAACTTCTTGACCGTACCTACTACATACCTCAAATTCCTAAAAATTACTTTTTGCGCTTTCTCAAAGGGTTAGCATTTATATCTACCAATTTTCATAAAGCACCTTTGGTTTTGCTGCAATCTCTTAACATTTTTAAGTATGGGAAACGAGCCGCTTCCATGAGGTTGCTTTACTCAGTCATGCCTTTATTAAAGTCTCAACCATACGATATTATTCACTGTCAATTTGGGATGTATGGTATCGATGGCATGATTTTACGAGATGTTGGTGCCATCAAAGGAAAATTGATTACTTCATTTCGAGGTTATGATATCAGTTGGTATGTGAAAGCTTGCGGAGAAGATGTATATGATGAATTATTTGTCAAAGGAGATTTTTTTCTAGCCAATTGTGAGTTTTTTAGACAGCGAGCTATTAAGTTAGGTTGTGACGAGAAAAAAATTGTCGTCCACGGTTCTGGAATAGATTGCAGTCGGTTTACCTATAAGCCACGTTATCCACATCCTGATGGCATTCGGATTGTAACAACAGGGCGTCTCGTTGAAAAGAAAGGCATCGAATATGCCATTCGTGCCGTTGCAAAAGTGGCAAATTTTCATCATAATATTGAGTATAATATCATAGGCGATGGACATTTAAAAGAACACTTGCAGCAGGTGATTTCGGAACTAAATGTTGCGGAGAAAGTCAAGCTGCTTGGCTGGAAAAACCAGAAAGAAATTATTGAAATTCTGGATAAGGCTCATCTATTTATCGCCCCAAGTGTAACTGCTGAAGACGGAAATCAAGACGCTCCTGTCAACACGTTAAAAGAAGCGATGGCTATGGGTTTACCAGTTATAGGAACTCTACACGGTGGTATTCCTGAATTGGTAGAAGATGGTATTTCTGGTTTTCTTGTTCCAGAACGTGATGCTGATGCGATCGCCCAAAAGTTACATTATTTTATTGAACATCCAGAAGTCTGGGAACAAATGGGTAAATCAGGTCGTGTTTATGTAGAAAAACATTACGATATAAACAGACTTAACGATGAGTTAGTAGAAATTTATCAGCAAGTCGTGATGAGTCATTCACAGTTATGCAACCAATTACCAAAAGTATCAGTACCTTCAGAATACATAAGTTTGTCGTAGTGCATAGTGCTACACTAAAAAAAATGGGTGCTTTCATTTGCTGCAATTTTCAAATACATACAATCGTTTCAGATTAGCAGAGGATTTGGAGATGAATTTACCAGGAATTGCAGAAGCGCAAGTTACGATTGTTGTGGTTCCACGGGAGCGTTTCAGTTACACTCGGGAATCTCTTGAAAGTATCTACGAACATACAAAGTATCCTTTTAATTTAATTTACGTAGATGGTGGTTCACCCTCTCATATCAGGGATTATCTGGTAGCTCAAGCTACTGAGAAAAAATTTCAACTGATTCGCACTGAGCATTACCTCTCCCCAAATAGAGCCAGAAACTTGGGTTTACAACAAGTTACAAGCAAATATGTTGTTTTCATCGATAACGATGTCGTCGTTACTCCAGGCTGGCTAGAAGCAATGGTGGAGTGTGCCGAGGAAAGCGGAGCCGCTGTAGTCAGTCCCCTTATCTGTCAGTACCTTCCACTACATGCAGAAGTGCATTGTGCAGGTGGAGAATCTGGGGTGAGAGTGGAAACCAAAGGCGAGACAACAAGACGGCGAATAATTGAGAAAATTTATAAACAAGGTCGCCAGGTAGCGGACGTGCGTCCCCAGCTACAACGCCAGCAAACCGGGCTAGCAGAATTCCACTGCATGATGGTACGCACAGAGATATTTGAGAAAATTGGTTTTTTGGATGAAGCACTGCTGAACACGAAAGAACACGTTGATTTGTGTATGCTGGTAACTGAAGCTGGCAGTTCAATTTATCTTGAACCTCAATCTCTGGTGACTTACGTGCCAGGACCACCACTTGAGTGGACAGATATACACTATTATATGCTGCGTTGGAGCGATGCCTGGGAACTGGCTAGCCTGAAACGCTTGCGCGACAAGTGGAACCTCACCGAAGACGAGTACTTTCAAAACAAGTACAAGCGTTTAGGATGGCGGCGAGACATGACAATTGTCAGTCCCCTCACTCGTAAAGTTCCTTTTGGCAAAATTGGCGCTCGCATAGCAGGGAAAATACTGCGTCACATGGACAAGGCGCTAAACCGCTATCTAACAACCCGCTATGCCAAGAGACATTTGCACAATTTACAAAATCAGCGATCGCCACAATTGGTGAATGCAATCACAGCAACTTCCGAGAGTTGAGATTTATGGCGTTGCATCTATGCATGATCATTGTTCTTTCAATCTCACGCATAGATACAAAGATTTCTAGTGCGCTGTGTCTACGCGTGAGGTGATAGCAGTTCTTAATTAGACAAGATTGCATCTCTTTGATTCCATCTGTGTCCATCTGTGTCCATCTGTGGTTAATTATTCTTTTCTTTCGACTTTTGCAACAAGTCTATTGAATGCACTACAACCTTTTTCTTGTGGGATGGGCTTCTAGCCCGCCCACAAAAATCCACAACTGTATTTTATTCAATTGAAAACCGCTACCAACATAAAACACTATTTTGCAGGGTAAGAAATTTTGAAGCACAATAAAGTTCTCAAATCTCAACCGCCTGCTGAAGTTGTTTATACACCAGAAAGTCAGCTCAGGCGTCCTCGTGAATTGTTCCAACAAATGTGGCGAGACTTGCTGGCTTCTCGCGAACTTGCTTGGCGATTAATGGTACGAGATATTAGCGCCCAGTATCGTCAATCATTTTTAGGAGTCGCCTGGGCTTTTTTACCACCAATTGTCATGGCTACTGGATTCACCCTGGCAAATGATGCCAATGTTATCAATATTGGGGCAACAGATATCCCATATCCAGCTTATGTTATGTTCAGCACAGCACTGTGGCAGACATTTGTAGAAGCGTTGAATGGTCCAGTGCAAGCAGTGACAGTGGCAAAACCGATGCTAGCCAGAGTCAACTTTCCCCGAGAAGCACTGATTTTGGCAAAGGTAGGAGAAGTCTTTTTTAACTTTGCCATCAAGCTGATTTTAATAGCGGCGTTGTTCATCTGGTTTCATATCCCTGTCACTTGGACAGTGATTTTGGTGCCAGTTGCCTTAATTCACTTAGTTATTCTAGGAACATTTTTGGGTGTTTTATTAGCTCCTTTAGGAATTTTATATCAAGATGTCTCTAGAGGAATAACTTTAGTGACTGGGTTTTGGCTATTCTTGACTCCAGTCGTTTATCCAGTTCCCAGCCAAGGAACCTTTGGGTTTTTAGTCAAGCTTAATCCCGTCACTCCTTTACTAGTAACAACGCGAGAGTTAGCAACCACAGGAGTCGTATCAAACCCTTTAGGATTTTGGGTGGTAAGTGGGCTTTCCTTTGTTGGTTTACTACTAACTTGGATTGTATTTCGTCTTGCTATGCCTTTCGTTGTTGAGAGAGTGAGTTCTTAATAATGACTAATTTAATCAAACAAGAAATTGCTGCCAGTTCTGAAGATACTGAAGTTGTTATTTCAGTTGACAACGTTTCTAAAAAGTTTTGTAGAAATTTAAAACGCTCTTTATTTTACGGAATTCAGGATATCGCCACCGAGTTGGTAGGAGGAAGGAGAAAAAGTGATACTCTCAGAACAAAAGAATTTTGGGCGCTCAAAGATGTTAGTTTTCAACTCCGACGAGGAGAAGCACTAGGCTTAGTTGGTTCAAATGGAGCCGGAAAAAGTACACTGCTGCGCATCATTAGTGGTTTGATCAAGCCAGATACTGGTTCTGTAAAAGTTAGGGGTAGGGTAGCTCCGTTAATTGCTTTGGGTGCAGGGTTTAATCCTATCTTAACAGGAAGAGAAAATATTTATGCAAATATGTCAGTGCTAGGGCTATCAACCAAAGAAATCGAAGAGAGATTTCAAGATGTGATAGAGTTTGCTGGCATTGCAGATGCAATTGATGCTCCCGTACAAACTTATAGTTCTGGTATGGCTGCACGGCTAGGTTTTGCCTGTGCTGTTTACATAGAACCAGATATTTTACTTATTGATGAAGTGCTAGCTGTGGGTGATATTTCTTTTAGAATGAAGTGTTACCAAAGATTAGCAAAGCTGCGAGAAAATGGAACAGCTTTTATCTTAGTTTCTCACAATCCTCATGTCGTCTTAAATGTCTGTGAATCTTCTATTTATTTACAAAAAGGGAAGTTGATTACCTCTGGCGAGACAGAAGCAGTGATTCGTAAATATGAAGAAGACTTGAGTCTGGGAGGAACAGACGCACCTCTGGGAGTCATGTATTTGCCAGAGAAACCAAAGAGTGAGAGTCTGGGTGTTGACGTGGTTTCCCTTTACTTCAAAGATGAGCAAGGAAATCTACTTGCTACCCCTTTTTGTGGTGAACCAGCTTATTTGTGCATAGAATGCAAAGCACATAAAACAATTGATAATGCAAATATAGGTGTCTTAATCACAGCTTTATCCGGACAAAATGAGCGGATTTTATACATAACTTCCGGAAGTGATAATGAACTGCTCGAAATACTTCCTGGGGGAGTTGAGATACAAATGCAAATGCCTTACTGTTGCTTACTGCCGGGTTTATACAGCGCCAAGATATACATAAAAGAGGGCATCTGCTCTTTTGATATTGTTGAATCTTTTAGATTTGCAGTCAAGGCAAGTAAGGTGACAAGCCAATCGTTATTTTATCAGCCCCGAAAATGGAAAGTTATGAATAAGTAAGCCTAAGGTAAGAAACTAATGCAGATATAAAGCATTCACTTCCAGCTTAGCTTATTCCCCACGTCGTTTAGAAGTCAGGAATAAAGATATGCCACCGCTTGTTTCGGTCATTATACCTTGCTTTAATGCAGAAAGATGGATAGCAGAAGCAATTCATAGCTGCTTGCAACAAACCTATCCGAACATTGAAATTGTCGTCATTGATGATGGTTCAACTGACAATTCTTGGAAAATTATCAAAACATTTGAAAAAAAAATAATTTGCGAAAGTTTGCCTCATAAAGGGGGAAATCACGCCAGAAACAGAGCTTTTGCTCTATCTAGCGGGAAATATATCCAGTTTTTGGATGCTGATGACTATATATTACCAGAAAAAATCGAAAGGCAAGTGCATTTTCTAGAAACAACTGGAGCGGATGTTGTTTATGGTGATTGGAGACACAAACATCATTTGCCTGATGGCACAAGTTTTCTAGATAAAGTAGAGATTGCTGGAACACAAATAGATATACTTGAGTCTCTGCTTGCCAATTGGTGGACTGCTGTTGCTTCTTTACTATATAAGAGAACTGTTGTAGAAAAGGTTGGTGGTTGGGATGAAAGATTGCCTGCTGCGCAGGATAGAGATTTCTTTTTATCAGTAGCCCTCAATGGTGCCAAAGTTGTCTATCAACCTGGCTGTTATTCTATCTATAGACGATATGGCAATGTCACAGTCTCTAGTAGTTCTCCGCCCCGCTGGATAGAAAGCCACTGTGCAGTCTTAGAAAAGGCAGAAAAAAAATTGATACAGATGAACCAACTTACGATGAGGTATCGGTATGCCTTAGCTAAATCTTATTTTGAACTGGCTAGAGATTCTTTGTTGATTGACAACTACTCACAATACACACGATTGTTAGAAGAAGCTTTAATTCTGTTTCCTGATTTTAAGCAAAACTCTCAAAGACCATTTTATCGTCTTGTCCAAAGTATTTGTGGCTTTCGTCTTACTGAAAGAATTGCTTGCCGTATACTGTTGGTCCAAAAGTTCTTCAATTCAATAATAGATAACCTTGTTAGCCCGGAAAAAAAATATATATAACACTCTAGGATGTGCGATCGCAATCTTACTATAGGCATAATACAATAGTTCACATTGCAGGTAAGACTGTTCACCAACCGAGCCCGTCATGGAGGAGGATTGACCGAACCAATTCGGACAACGCAAGAGGTGAATAGCCCCTGGGAGCCTAATTCTGGTACAGACGAACGGATGCTTCCCATAAGGGAGGATTTATCTCTAAGCTTGATTGGTAAGGGCGTTGGGTAATGCCCTTACGGGTTCGCCAGTTGCCTAGGTCGGGAGACCCTCCTAAGCCCTTCGGGCACGCTGAGCGCAAAGCGCACGCTACGCGAACGCGAACAGCACTGGTCTCACCAAGCTATCTTGGATTAGGTGGGCGAGGGGACTAACTACGGGTTTTGCTGGTTCCTGGGATTATATCCATTTAAAAACCAGCATTCAAATGTAAAGCCGTGCTTTTAGCACGGGGCAAGAGACCCATAATTTTCGATGAATCGTGGAAAAATAGTTGCAATTATCACAGGTGCGATTTCCATACTTTTGGCAATTGCCTACCTTCTCCTTGTGCAACTGCTTGACTTTCGGGGCGAAATGAAACCCGCACCTATCAGTCAGTTGTCGCAGCCCTCAGCTATGATTGCGTACAGTTTACCAGAAAATGGGCAAGCAGTCGTAGAAAGAATCTACTAATTCAAGCGAAAAGCATCCAAAGACGCAACCAGTTGCGTCTCTGCTTTTTTGTATCGAACTACTATAGATAGAAAACAATAGTTACTATTAATTTTCAAAAGTATAAGAATTTATTAGAGTAAACATCTATTAATTATTTAGGTCACTTATTCCCTTTTGTTGTGATAAACGGTAATCTATGATCTAAGAAGCTTAAATAAAAATTAATTTTTCAATTCCCATATCTGCTTTATTTGAAGCAACGGTTGTTAGTTGACAACCGCGTTCTGTTATGCTGCAAATTTAGAGGAGAGTTCATGGCTCATTTCCTGCTTGAAACCGTTTGGTTAGTACCTTCCTATGCCTTAATTGGCGGGCTTTTAGCCCTGCCTTGGTCTCCAGGAATCATTCGACGCACCGGACCAAGACCGGCAGGTTATGTCAACTTGGTAATGACATTTTTTGCGTTTGTTCATGCTGCTTTAGCATTACCAGCGACTTGGAATCAACTGCCATTAGAGATATCTATACCTTGGCTGAATACGGCGGGTTTAAACCTCTCTATTGATTTAGAAATCTCCTCATTAAGTGTCAGCGCGATGGTTGTGATTGCTGGCTTGAATTTGCTAGCACAAATTTACGCTGTCGGCTACATGGAGATGGACTGGGGCTGGGGACGCTTCTATTCCCTGTTGGGATTGTTTGAAGCTGGGCTATGTGCCCTTGTATTATGCAACTCTTTGTTTTTCAGCTATGTCATTTTGGAAATCCTAACTTTAGGTACTTACTTATTGGTGGGACTTTGGTTTAGTCAGCCCTTGGTTGTCACGGGTGCTAGAGATGCTTTCTTAACCAAGCGGGTGGGAGATTTATTCCTGCTGATGGGAGTCCTGGCACTATGGTCTGTAGCAGGGACTTGGAACTATACGGAACTCGCCGAGTGGGCGGCTACTGCCAACGTCAACCCTACCTTAATAGCTTTGGCTTGTCTAGCATTAATTGCAGGTCCGATGGGTAAGTGTGCCCAATTCCCCTTGCATCTGTGGCTGGATGAGGCGATGGAAGGACCTGTTCCCAGTACAATTTTACGGAATTCAGTGGTCGTTGCGAGTGGTGCTTGGGTGCTGATTAAGCTGCAACCTGTTTTGAGCTTGTCGCCTATAGCAACTTCTGCAATGGTGGCTATTGGTGCAGTGACAGCAGTGGGTGCTTCTTTAATTGCGATCGCCCAAATTGACATCAAACGTTGCTTATCCTATTCTGTGAGTGCCTACATGGGTTTGGTGTTTATCGCCGTAGGAACGCAACAAGACGAAGCAGCACTGTTATTGGTACTGACTCATGCTTTAGGTGCAGCACTGTTAGTCATGAGTACTGGTACCATTATCTGGAACAGCATCACTCAAGATGTCACCCTTGTGGGGGGACTGTGGTCACGCCGTCCAGTATCAGGCATAGCTTATGTAGTAGGGACTCTGGCGTTAATTGGGTTTCCACCGTTGGGCGGCTTTTGGGCATTACTGAAATTAGCTTCAGGGCTGTGGGAAACGCAACCTTGGTTAGTGGGAGTGGTGATAGCGGTGAACGCTTTGACAGCTTTCAGTTTAACTAGGGAGTTCAGTTTAATTTTTGGCGGGAAACCCAAGCAAATGAGCGAGCGCTCACCCGAAGTGAGTTGGCAAATGGCTCTACCAATGATTATTTTGCTTGCTTTTACTCTCCATTTACCCTTGGTGTTGCAAAGCTTATCACTGTTACCATCTTGGGCAACTCTCAACAAAGATGTCGCACTACTACTGATTTGGTCGAGTATTTTTGGGTGCAGCATCAGTGGTGTCATCTATCTGGGCAATGTCATTTCCAAACCTGTTCGCTTGCCCATCAAAGCTTTGCAAGACTTGGTAGCATACGACTTCTACACACCAAAACTGTATCGGGTGAGCATAGTTTTGGGTGTTGACCTGATTTCAAAACTTGCCGACATGATTGACCGCTTAATATTTGATGGAATTGTTAACTTAGTTGGCTTAATTTCCATATTGAGTGGGGAAGGTTTGAAATACAGCACCTCAGGACAAACCCAGTTTTATGCATTCACTATCCTGTTGGGAGTAGGAGTTTTAGGAATGCTTGTGAGTTGGCAATACTGGGGAGTTCAGTTTTTAGATTTGGTGTTTTAGTTTTGGGATTCCTTAGTGGAGTAGGGGCGCAAATTTCTGCGCCCTTACAAAAAACTCAATTTTCAACCAATCATTAATAACAAATAATTAACAATCAGCAAGTAGAAGTATCAGAAAAAGACGATGAATAAAAAAACACAGAAGGGAAATCTTTCCAGAAGAAATTTGTTCAAATTTGGTGCAGGAGCAATAGGAACAGGGGTATTAACAGCAGGAATTGGCTCCAAGTTAATGGTTCTTGAACCAGCCGTAGCACAACAAAAAGACATCACTCCCGATCAGGCTCTGCAATCGTTAATCGAGGGAAATCAACGCTTTGTCGCAAGAAAACGTCGCAACCCTAACCAAACTCCTACACGTCTTGTTGAAGTCGCAAAAGCTCAGAAGCCGTTTGCATCTATTCTCGGATGTGCAGATTCACGGGTTCCTGCTGAAATTGTTCTTGACCAAGGATTTGGAGATTTATTTGTGTGTCGTGTAGCTGGTAATATCGCCACTTCAGAGGAGATTGGCAGCCTGGAATTTGGCAGTTTGGTATTGGGGACAAAGGTCATTATGGTGCTTGGTCATAGAAGATGTGGTGCGGTAGATGCCACGATAAAAGGTGCTCAAGTTCCCGGTCAAATTGCCACTGTGCTTGATGCCATTAAACTAGGTGTAGAAAGGTCAAAAAACATACCAGGTGACCAGCTAGAAAACGCTACTAAAGCAAATATTTTGGTGCAAGTGGAAAAGTTGAAATCGTCAACAGTTCTCTCTCAGTTAATTGATACCAACAAATTGACAATTGTAGGTGCTTTTTACGATTTGGATACTGGCAAAATCACTATGGTTAGTTAGCACTAACTATTCATGAATCTGCGCCTAATAACAACTCACTAACAAGTTTTCTTTTGAGTCGAATCACTCTATGCTCAGTACCTTAATTTGGCTACCTATTTTAGGTGCCGCTGTTATTAGTTTATTGCCTCGTGCTATTCCTGCAATTAATATTCGTTTGACAGCCTTAACTGTTGCTGGATTAGCTCTTATTTGGAATATTTTCCTATTCCTGAAATTTGATATCTCCAATTCAGGAATGCAGTTACAGGAATATTTACCTTGGAATGATACCCTGGGCTTGAGCTATCAATTGGGGGCTGATGGACTTTCCATACTGATGCTCATTTTAAATAGTTTGCTGACTTGGATTGCTATCTACAGCAGCAGTCAACAAACCGAACGTCCCCGGCTTTTCTATTCGCTCATCTTATTCGTCAGTGGAGGGGTAGCAGGTGCGATCGCAGCACAGAATTTGTTGCTCTTCTTCCTGTTCTACGAACTAGAATTGATACCCTTCTATCTGCTGATTTCCATTTGGGGTGGTGAAAAGCGGGCTTATGCTGGCATGAAGTTCCTGATTTATACTGCTGTTTCAGGAGCATTAATTCTGGCGGCATTCTTAGGTACAGTGTGGCTTACTGGTTCAACCAGCTTTAATTACGATGCACTCTCCACCCAAACCTTATCAACAGCACTGCAAATCATTCTACTTGCAGGAATAGTGCTAGGTTTTGGTATCAAAATTCCTCTAATTCCCTTGCATACTTGGTTACCCGATGCTTACGTTGAAGCTTCAGCCCCCGTTGCTATTCTTCTCGGCGGAGTGCTAGCAAAGCTAGGAACTTATGGCATTTTGCGATTTGGAATGGCGCTGTTTCCCCAAGCTTGGAGTATTCTTGCGCCGACTTTGGCAATTTGGGGGGCAGTCAGTGCGATATACGGGGCGCTTACAGCAATTGCCCAAAAAGACATCAAGCGCATGGTAGCATACAGTTCCATCGGTCATATGGGCTACATATTGTTAGCTGCTGCTGCCAGCACTTCCTTAGCACTCATCGGTGCCATTACACAAATGGTGAGTCACGGCATCATCCTCGCCCTCCTCTTCCATTTAGTAGGAGTTGTCGAAGCAAAGGTAGGAACCCGTGAGTTGGATAAACTCAATGGCTTAATGAGTCCCATACGCGGACTACCCCTGATCAGCGCCCTACTAGTTTTAGGTGGTATGGCAAGCGCTGGCATTCCAGGCATGGTAGGATTCATTGCTGAGTTTATAGTGTTTCAAGGTAGTTTCTCGGTCTTTCCCATACCAACACTATTGTGTGTAGTTGCGAGTGGCTTAACCGCAGTCTACTTTGTCATCCTCCTTAACCGTACCTGTTTTGGC
The DNA here is from genome assembly GCF_963872035.1 of Scytonema sp. HK-05. Lineage (NCBI taxonomy): Bacteria > Bacillati > Cyanobacteriota > Cyanophyceae > Nostocales > Scytonemataceae > Scytonema > Scytonema sp. HK-05. Next base: position 135,525 of record NZ_CAWMYC010000169.1, on the reverse strand, counting down.
AAACTTGACAACAACTTAGCTTACTATCCCAAAGTTCTGTGGTCTGAGAAAATGCCAGCCCTTCTCTTGGCAGTTCTCATCTTGTTCTTGGGAATACAACCTAATTGGTTAGTGCGTTGGACTGAACCAACATCTACAGCAATGGTTGCGGCAATTCCTCCTGTTGAGAAAGCCGTAACTGCTCAAGTCGCTCTCAATCAATAAACTTGCCTTAAAAACCCTTCTTTTTCAGAACTAACCACTAACAACCAAAAACTCATAATCTGAAAAGATAAGATCCCCGACAACTTTGGCGAAGTCGGGGATCTGAAGAAGACCAATTTATGCGCTTACGCGCAGGCACTTTCACACAAACGAAATAGGATTGCTATAGCTAAATTTGAGGAAATCCAAATGGTACAAACTCCAGAGAAATCTTCAACTAAATTACCTCCTTCAACCCATGAATTTGCAGAAGTGATTCATCGGTTGGAAGCAGGCGGTGCAATGTTGCCCGATACCCCAGAGAACTTGATGCAAATCATCGGTCTTTACAAAGCTTATGCAGTACCGATGGACTTCTACTGGCGCGACTTATTATATATTGCCGAACGCGTATTTATAAATCCATTTCCCTTCTTCAAATACTTCTTGCCTAAGGAGTATTTAGAACTCCACAATCATTATGCAGGCGATGATGCTGAGTTGAGAGTTTGGCGCGGTGAAGCAACTGCCCATCCAGAACTTTTGGCATTTATGGAAAAGGGTGAAACCTTCAAAATGCCGAAGTTGTTGCATCACTTATTCCATGATCGCATCAACATGGAATTTGCTGAAGCTTGTATGCGGGCAATGCTTTGGCACAGAGGTATGGGTGGGAAATTTGACCCTTACTTGGACACCGAAGAATATAAAGCCAACGCCGACAGGGCAATCAAAGCTTACTTCCAAGGCAACCCATTCATGTTGGCACTCTACAAACTGTTCCCAGATATGTTTATAGAACAGTGCCGCCAGATGTCTTACTACGCTAATTTGGGCTTGTTCTGGGAAATCATGGCTCCCGTGTTCTTTGAAATGTCAGACTTGTATGACGAAGGGAAAATTACCAGTGTCCCAGACGCAATGAATTTCTTGGTGAATGGAATTCTTGCAGTCGCAAATCGTCCCATTTACCATAATGTTTATATCCGTGGCGAATGCTACGAAATCGTTCCCAAATCTAAAGGATTCGTATGGCTTCACGAAGCTGCATTACCTTACGTGGAAGCTGTTTTCTACCGCACCGCTCCCTTCCGGGGTACTAAATCTTATAATGCTCAAGCACGACAAGTACCAGAAGACCAAAAAGACTTCCACTACGGAATTCTTTATGCAGATGTCTTTCCAGTAGGTACCGCTGGCATTCCACCAACACTCCTCATGCAAGATATGTTGCATTTCTTGCCACCATATCTTGTCGAGTACTACAAGCAACATTGCCGAGGAGAAGAAGATATGTTGATTCAGTTGGGAGTTAGTTTTCAACGGTCAATGTACTGCGTCACTTCTGCGGTTATTCAAGCATTACGGACTGCACTTTTACATCCTTTAGATGATCCAGATCCTGAGCATTTACAAGCAAATCGGGACTTTTTTGAGACTCAGTTAAATCGGTTCACACGTCCCGAATATGGCATTCGTGATGCTGCTCGCCTGCGGGATATTCAAAGGCAGGATTATAGATAAGCGAAAACACATTTAAATTGACGTGAGTTCGATGTATCCTGATTTGACCCCTCTCCAAACCTCTCCCCTATAAGGGGAGAGGCTTAAAAATCCCATTTTTACGTAGCTCCTCCCTCTCCTTGTAGGAGAGGGAGGTTGGGTGGGAGAGGTCCTGAGAACTCACGTTAAATTGCATACTTTCTTGTGAGTATCGTCATGAGTCATTAGACTCGCCCAAAAATTTGAAAAGCAGTGAGTGTCTGGCTTGGAGGAAGTTTACCTGCAAGCCATCGCTTTTTCATCTTCAGATGTACTACCTGTGAATCAAAGTGAATAGAGAGTAACCACTGACACCCAAGATGAAAACAACGGCGGCAGAAAAAACTACGACATCTCTGACAATAAATAAAATCCAATCTTTTCTTAATTCTTGTTTAGACTTTAGTTCTCGCAGCTTCCGTTCAAGCGCTGCATCTTCTTGAGACTGCAAATTTAGTGATGATAAAATCAGCGGGTTTTTACCTTGTTTGGCAATTAAATTGGATAAATCTTTTAAATCTGTCATGCTGCTAAATGCCAACAATTTCAGTCTCTAAAGTTTTCTTTTCATCAGTAATCCACAAATGCTTCCCGTTCTGCTTTGCTTCTACTGCTACCTGCATCAAAACTATACCTTTCAGCAGAACCTCAGCCATGTCTCCATCAAGCTGTTGAGCCAGGTTCTTTAAAGTCTCATACAGTTCTGGTGACAAATCCAAACTGATTTGTACACGCTGATTTTTTCCTTGTATAGTCATTTTTTACTCGTATTTTTGCTAATGTGTTTTAAAATATTATATTTTGATGGAAATAATGTCTTATCAAATCGGCGAGGAGTGTAGAGAAGTAGAGGCAAAGGGGCTTGTTGCCGAACCTCGAGTTTCCTATTGAGGCGATTGCGCGTAAGCGCAAAGCGTGTCCCCCAGAGACTCAGGGCAGTGCCCCGAATCGCGATCGCACTTCCCTAACCGATTCGTTTCACGCATCTTTCGATGTTTCTAAGGCAAAGTCCAGTTTTCCAGTTGTAGTCCGATGGGCTATTTGACACTTTTTTGGATTCATGCAAAGCAGGTAGTTATACTAAAGATATTTGAGCGCTTGTGTTCTGTTGCCTCAACCCAAACGACAAAAATCACCTTAAACCGTATAGCCAACTTGACAATTCATCAGCCACCCTTAGTCAGCACATATTATTTTTGTTTCTATCAAAGAACTGGGTTCAAATAATGTGAGTTGTGTCGGATATTTGTGACGACGCACATGATTACAAAAACCAAAATTTTGGTATTCTTTTATATCTATAATTATTTTAGTAGCAAGCTGTTTTGCTAGCAATACAGGAACAGCATTTCCAACCATTTTATAGCCATCAATTATATTTTTATATTTAAAAATATAATCATCTGGAAAAGTTTGAATTCTTGCACATTCTCTCACAGATAATCTCCTGTATTGTTTTAATGAATTGGGATCAAAAATCCATTTATCTTTGCCAACCCAAATCATTTTTTGTGCTTGAGGATGTATAGGAGCATGTCTACCACCTGCCTGAATTGTAAAAGATGGCTCATCCCAGGTTCTTACTCTGTTTCTTGACATATAAATGCTAGAAAAACTACCTTCCATATATTCATGATTAGGTATATATGGGTGAGTTTTAGATACCTCTCCTGCTACTGCTATCGGTTCAAATTCATTTATATCGTAGATAGCATCTCTTAGAGTTAAAATGTGCCTGCTTTCCCGGGGAAATTCAAAGGTTCCCCCCATCTCTTCTCTATACCCTACAATAATTACCCGTTTTCTATCTTGGGGTACTCCATAATTGTAAGCATTGAGCAATTTATAAGTCACCTCATATCCAGCGTCTTTAAATTGATATAAAATATTTGTAAAAGCTTTGTTATGCTTTTCTGCTAAAATTCCACTGACATTTTCAGCTAGAAAAAAAAGAGGTTTTTTTTCTCTAATAATTCTAATGTAATCAAAAAATAACTGACCTCTGCTATCATTTATTCCTCGTCCAGCACCAGCTTCACTCCAACTTTGGCAAGGAGGACCACCAATGATACCTATGCAGTCAGGTATATCATCAGGTTCAATAGCTCTGATATCTCTTCTATCTAGTGTCACATTTGGATGATTAATTTCATAAGTATCCCAAATTGATTTATCATATTCATTTGCCCAGACTATGTTAAATCCAGCTTGATGAAAGCCTAAATCTAAACCTCCACAACCTGAAAATAGAGACACTATATTCATATTTTTTAATTAATTAACTAAGTTGATTTTTAATTTTATAGATAAACATTTTAGCACGAATAAGTTGAGCAGGATTATTCGGAGATCTAATGTTGACATTTTGGTGTTTGAAGTTAACATTAGATATACCTTCTATTTCTTTTCGAGTTTCTGAATAAAAAGATAAATACTTGTCTTCTTTCATAATTACTACTACTTGTAAATTGTTTGTTTCCTCATACTGAAAAATATAATCATAAACAAATATAGGATTTGTTATTCCCCACATTCCTCTAATCCTCAAATCTGTAATCCCTAGAGGATCTACTTTATTCACTCTTCCTAGCTCTCTAGTGTCAGAAAATTCAACATCTTTGATTTCTCTAATGCCGCTACTAATTTTTTTAGCAATTCTTTCATATATTTCTCTGTCGGCAGCATAGCAATCACCATATATAAACCAAAGAAGTTTCAGTTTTCTATCTTTGGGAACACCAATTACATAAATGATGTCTTTCTCTTGCCAATCTTCGCATTGACGACAATGTTTTGTGAGCAGTGGACTATCATAATATAATTTAGATTTTGGATAGGAACTGTTTAATGCAATACTTGCTTTTAGTGATTCTATTTTTTTGACTTCTATTGCATCACCATTTTTTAAAATTAGATCTGGTGGGTTGTTCTGATTACCTATATAAGAAAAAACTTCAGAATATCTCTCATTTTTTAGAGCCTGATCGCTTTGACTTAAAGTTTCGGCAAAGATATCCTTTACAAAACATTCCAAAGCATCACCAATACTGTTAATTCTATTTTTACCTTGGTAGTAACTTACTAAATCTGGAATGGGATTATCAACAATTGTTTTAATTGCTTTAAGTAAGTCTGCCATAAATGTATGTTATGTTTATTACTATATTCTAATTAGATAATAAAGATTATGCCGCTCCTCATGTGTGAAGAGCGGCAATACCGTATCGTATCAGATTGCTAAATCTAATGCAGCAACTCAATCCCCCGCTTCGCCAACGCCTCCGCCGTCAACCCATTAAACGCCATCAACTCGCCAGCACTCGCCGTCGTCTCCCCACGCCTCCATGCGAAAGTATCGCGCTTCGCCGTACTCCGCAGCATGATGGGTTCTAGCATCGCCGCAGCGCCACCAGTGACACCAATGAGTGCATCGCCATCAAATAATTCGGCAAATTTCTCATCATCCAAGAAACCGCCATCGGCTTGCGAACAAGTATCCCAAGCGGTATCATGAGGACGATACAAACGCCGGGGGTTGATAACAGAAACAATCTTGACGGCAATACCTTCAGTTTCTAGAAAAGCAGCAGCTTCAAATACTGGCATTAACGTCATATCGCCAATGACGGCAAATACAACTTTCTTACTCCCCCCTTGATTAGAATCAACATCTTGCAACACGACTGCACCATCGCGTAACCCTTGACGAGTTTGTTCAAATGTTGTTCTAATTGGCAATGGCGACTTACTCGCAGTAATCACAATTCCCTTATTCTTTGTTGTCAGCGCCCAGTCATAACAGACTTGAATACTGTTAGCATCGGGGGGAAACAATGGGAATACATTTCCATTCCGCATCAAGGAAGCAAAATAAGCTTCAATTTCCGGACGTTGGTGAGTCCAACCGTTGCGTCCTTGCTCTAATGCGCCAGCAGTGAATAAAGTAATTGTTGAGGGAGTGGGACGTCGCAATTCTGCCATTGCTTGCGTGACTGTTTGCCAAATTGGTAAACCGTTGATGGCAAAAGATTCGTAGGAACACCACAAAGTTCTCGCACCCATCAAGGATAAACCAGCAGCTAACCCAGCACAAGCATCTTCACTCAAAGGTTCGTAAACTTGTCCACCTGGTGCTTGGTTATATAAGTCGTCTGTGGTGGGGTGGATAATTTTGAGTGCTTGGTTGATATTAGCAATTCCTGATGCTTCGTTACCATCGGCATTAGTCACCAGGAAATTCTTATCTTTCTGTCCAACTATTCCCACTAATCTTCCCATAGATGTGGTGGAAACTTTTGGATCTCCTCCTACTGCATATTCTTCCAAAGGCAATTCGCCTAATTCTGGCAATGGTAATTCAAATTCTGTCACAACTGTCTTCGCTGCGGGACCTCCGCCTGCGCGTTCAGCATTTGTCCGCACCAGTTGCCAAGCTTCTGGAGGTAAGGCGCGTTCTTTCAACGCATTTATAATATGCGGAGCATCAAGGGTATCTTTAGGATAAAGGTTGTGCGATTTTGCACCTCTTGCGTGGACTCCTGCACCTTTGAGTTGTTTTATGATGAACACGGTAAGCTTGCCGCCAAGTGCAGAAATAGCCGCTTTATCCACACCAGTTAGTACGGCTTTGGTGAAAGCTAGCCGCTGCTCAAATGAAAAGGCGGTACTATCAACATAATCGCCTGGCTGGTTTTGGTCGTCAAAGTCTTTGGCATCGACTAACACGACTTCTTCAAAACCGTTACCTTGCCAGTATGCCTTCATCTGTTCATTGGTTTTGAGGGAAACCATGCTATGGTGTTCCTGGCTGTAACCGTTCCACACCAACACTGGCAAGAAGTTAGTCGCCCCTGGAAACGCGGTGTGGAAGTGTGCGATCGCACTTATGATATACGGTTCACCCAGTCCACCGTCGCCAACGGTAAAGGGGAATAACTTATCTTTATGCAGCTTTGCAGCTGCCATTGCAAAGTGTTGCCCTTGTCCCAAAGGACCTGCGGGTGCAAGAATACCGGGAATGTAGCCAGAAAGGTGTCCCAACAGTCCGTGCTTTTCCCGGAAGCGATCGCGCAATTGTTGCACTGTAAAAATTCCCATGTCCTCTAGCGAACGATCCAAGAACATGGCACTATAAAATCCAGGGGCATGGTGTCCCACTTCGGTGATAATGTTCTTGTAACCGAGCATGACAAGCGCTGCATAAGCTTCTGCTTGAGAGGCAAAACCACCTGGGTGTCCAGAGGCTTTAGAGCCGGTGATTTGCAATGTCAGGTAGCGCAAAGCGTCGGCAGCAAGTAAGGTTTGGAAGGCGGCGGCTGGATCTGTGGGGTTGGCAGTCCCCCCCGACTCTATGGCAGGTGTTCCACCATAAGTTTCAAAACCTGGGATTGCTTCACCAAAGTATTGAATTCCTTCGCAAAAATCGGGAGATGCTGCAGTTGCCTTTGGGGTGATTGCTGTCATGCTGAGTACCTTATTTCAAGTATTGAGGAGACACTATACATGCTCGTTCAATTTAATAAAAATTTTACAACTTTCAGGTTGTAACAGTTTATTACTGTTTGGTCATGGAAAGATAATTACCTTAAATATTTGAAAGTGGATGTTAGGAAGTTGTTTTAAGGTAGTTTCAGTGGAAAAAATCTTTTAAGTAGCAAATTATGAAACTACCCGATGGACCGCAAACTCCAGCCCTTGTACAAATGTTCCAGTGGATTTTTAGCCCCATGTCATTCATGGAGAACTGTACAAAGCGTTATGGCGATTTTGTCACTCTACGATTCGATCCCCAATATAGTCCTTTTATATTCGTGAGCAATCCCCAAGCGCTACAGGAAATTTTAACTAGCGATACCAAGGACTTTGCAGCTCCAGGTAGCATAAACAAGATACTGATACCATTTGTTGGGCAATATTCTCTTCTTACCCTAGACGCTGAAGCACACCAGCGCCAACGCCAGCTTTTGTTGCCTCCCTTTCACGGCGAAAGGATGCGAACCTACGGTCAAGCGATTAGTAATGTCACAGAGCAAATTATCACTCAGCTGCAAATCGACAAACCATTCAGTGCCCGAACTGTAACACAAGCTATTACTCTACGAGTGATCCTGCAAGCTGTATTTGGGCTGTATGAAGGTCCACGCGCCCAACAACTAGAGCAACTTTTGCGTAATATGTTGGAGCATTCAACTTCTCTATTGTTCGTCGTCCTGCTTTATTTCCCAGTCCTGCAAAGAGATTTAGGTCCTCTGACTCCTTGGAAAAGCTTTGTGCGCGTTCGAGAGCAAGTTGACCAACTCCTGTATGCGGAAATTCGGGAACGTCGAGAGCATCCAGATCCATCTCGTACAGACATCCTCAGTTTGCTAATGGCAGCTAGGGATGAGGAGGGTCAGCCCATGACGGATGAGGAATTACGCGATCAGTTAATAACTCTGTTAACTGCAGGTCACGAAACCACAGCCACAGCTCTAGCTTGGACTTTGTACTGGGTTCATAAATTGCCATCTGTGCGCAAAAAGCTGCTGGAAGAACTTGATAGTTTGGGTGATAACCCAGACCCTAGCACCATTTTCAAATTACCTTATCTAAACGCTGTGTGCTGTGAAACTTTGCGGATTTACCCAGTGGCTATGCTTTCTATGCCACGGGAGGTGAAAACACCAGTATCGCTGTGTGGTCATGAACTCGAACCCGGCACTTTCTTGTTTGGCTCAATTTATCTCATTCATCAGCGTGAGGATTTATACCCACAACCAAAGCAGTTTAAGCCAGAGCGCTTTTTAGAGAGGCAATTTTCCCCCTATGAATTCATACCCTTTGGGGGTGGTGCAAGACGCTGTATTGGCTTAGCATTTGCTCAGTTTGAAATGAAAGTCGCACTCGCTACCATCCTCTCACGTTGGGAATTAGCGCTAGTCGATAATGGTGAGGTGCGACCAAAACGCCGTGGTTTGGGTACAGCATCTGATCGCCCCATTCAACTGGTCGTTAAAGGTGAGCGAACTGTAAAGCCTCGAACCCTGGCATCTATACCTGGTTAAGTTGGTCACAAGTGTAGGACTGACGCATTGTACAAATAGTATCGTTATGTAATAAGTCATGCGGCAGTAGTGCAAAGAGGACCTATCTTGAAGGCATATATGAGTGCATTTGTACAGTGCATCAGTCATATATAAATACATTTAATTATTTTCAGTGAGCTTCAGTGGCAACAAGAGTATGAAGCAGCAAACAAAACTTATGAAACTACCAAATGGTCCACAAACGCCAGCGCTGATACAAATGGCTCAGTGGGTTTTCACTCCTCTGTCATTTATGGAAGCCTGTGCCAAACGCTATGGGGACATATTCACCTTGAATTTGAATGTTCCTGTGGTTTTCGTTAGCAACCCTCAAGCGTTGCAGCAGATGTTGACTAGCGACACAAAAGAGTTTGAAGCCCCCAGTGATTGGAACACTGTTTTTGAACCACTTATGGGGAAGCATTCTGTTATCACTGTTAGCGGTGAAGCACATCGGCGTCAACGCCAGTGGTTATTGCCTCCCTTTCACGGTGAAAGGATGCGAACCTATGGTCAAGCAATTAGCAATATCACAGAGCAAAAAATGAGTCAGTGGCAGATAGACAAACCCTTCAATGTCCGTTCTGCTACACAAGCCATTACCCTGCGGACAATCATGCAAGTCGTGTTTGGGTTATATGACAGCCCCCGCGCTCAAGAACTCGAGCAACTTGTGTGTGCGTTAATGGATTCTTGGAGTTCTCCCTTGATGGTCGCTATGCTTTATTTTCGAGGTCTACAACGGGATTTCGGTCCGTTGAGTCCTTGGGGAAGCTTTGTGCGTCAGCGGGAAAAAGTTGATAAACTCCTTTACCAAGAGATTCAGGAACGTCGAGAGCAACCAGACCCCTCTCGCACAGATATCCTCAGCTTACTGATGGCTGCACGCGATGAAGCTGGTGAGGCTATGACGAATGAAGAGTTGCGTGATGAATTGATGTCACTGTTGTTTGCAGGTCATGAAACCACGGCTACTGCCCTAGCCTGGGCATTATACTGGATTCACAAACAGCCAGCAGTGCGAGAAAAGCTACTGCAAGAACTCGATACCCTGGGGGATAACCCAGACTCTAGCACAATTTTCAAACTATCCTATCTCAACGCTGTTTGCTGCGAAGCTCTGCGGATTTACTCAGTGACAATGCTCACCTTTCCACGAGTCGTGAGAACACCGCTGTCCCTGTGCGGTCATGCACTCGAACCGGGTACAGTTGTCGTTGGCTCAATGTATCTCACGCACCAGCGAGAGGATTTATACCCCGAACCCAAGAAGTTTAAGCCAGAACGCTTTTTAGAGAGGCAATTTTCAGCCTATGAGTTTATACCCTTTGGTGGTGGTGCAAGACGCTGCATTGGTATGGCATTTGCCCAATTTGAAATGAAAGTGGTACTTGCCAAAATTCTTTTGCAGTTAGAATTGGCACTGGTGGATAACCGTGATGTGCGTCCTAAACGTCGTGGTTTGGTGACAGCACCTGCTCAGCCGATCCAAATGGTTGTGAAAGGTCAGCGATCGCTGCAGTCTCGCAGCCTGACATCTGTTGCTGGTTAAGGTGTTCAGAACACGTTAGTAGGGCTTTGTCTAACCTCAAAAATTGTGCTTCAAAATTTGTGATGATTGTTGAAATCGGACAATTAAAAGAAATTTAATTGTTTAAATTGAGTAGCAGTGGCAAAAAAGAATTAGCACAAGAGCCTATGAAACTACCAAATGGTCCGCAAACTCCAGGGCTGGTACAGATGCTTCAGTGGATTGTTAGCCCTATGTCGTTTATGGAAACCTGTGCCAAACGCTATGGGGATATCTTCACATTGCAGTTAAATAGTCCTGTGGTTTTCGTTAGTAACCCCCAAGCGTTGCAGCAGATTTTGAGTAGCGACACCAAGGAATTTGAGGCTCCCAATGATTGGAATACTCCGTTTGAACCAATGCTGGGGAAGCATTCTGTAATGACCCTAACTGGTGAGGCACATCGGCGTCAACGGCAGTTGTTATTGCCTCCCTTTCACGGTGACAGAATGCGAACCTATGGACAAGTTATTGGCGATATCGCAGAGCAAATCATCAGCCAATGGCAGGTAGACAAACCTTTCGATGTTCGGTCTGCGATGCAAGGCATCACCCTGCGGGTCATGATGCAAGCGGTGTTTGGGCTATATGAGGGTTCACGCGCCCAAGAACTCGAGAAACTTTTGGTTGCGATGCTGGAAAACCGATCTGCCTTGCAGGTGGTTATACTTTATTTTCCGGCTCTACAACAAGATTTAGGTCCTTTGACTTCTTGGGGAACCTTTCTGCGCCGTCGCGAGCAAGTTAATCAACTTTTGTACGCCCAAATTCAGGAACATCGAGAGCATCCAGATCCATCTCGCACAGACATTCTCAGCTTGCTGATCACAGCTACGGATGAAGCAGGAGAATCAATGACGGATGTGGAATTACGTGATGAGTTGATGACTCTGTTAGTCGCAGGTCACGAAACCACCGCAACAGCTTTAGCTTGGGCATTGTACTGGATTCACAAACTGCCAGAAGTGCGCCAAAAGCTGCTAGAGGAACTCGATACCTTGGGCGATAACCCAGATCCGAGCGCCATTTTTAAATTACCTTATTTAAATGCTGTTTGTTGCGAAACCTTGCGGATTTACCCAGTTGGGATGCTGACCTTTCCACGAGTGGTAAGAACACCTGTATCGCTATCTGGTTTTGAATTTGAACCAGGTACAGTCTTGCTTGGCTCAATTTATCTCACTCATCAGCGTGAAGATTTATACCCCGAACCCAAGCAGTTTAAGCCAGAACGCTTTTTGGAACGGCAATTTTCACCTTATGAATTTTTACCCTTTGGCGGTGGTGCAAGACGCTGCATTGGTATGGCGTTTGCCCAATTTGAAATGAAAGTGGTACTTGCGAAAATCCTTTCGCGGTTGGAATTGGCGCTGGTTGATAACCGTGATGTGCGACCAAAACGTCGTGGTTTGGTGACGGGACCGGAACGCCCTATCCAAATGGTTGTTAAAAATGAGCGTTTAGTAAAATCTCAAACTTTGGCATCTGTCTCTGGTTGAGTTTTTAAGAAATAAGATTTTGGTATAGTTTTCAACGCGTGTAATTTAATGTAGGGTGGGCATTGCTCACCCTATAGAATTTTGAGTAAAACATTTAACGAACCGCCTACGGCAAAATTGGTGTCGCAGGCTAGACGCAAAGGACGCCAAGTAGAAGAAACTTTTATTTTTTATCATGCTGCCGTTAATACAAACACTGCAATTGATTGTTAATCCGACAAAATTTTTAGAAGAGTCCGCTGTTAAGTACGGTGACTTGTTTACGGTGCGGGTTTTGGGGTTAAATTCGCCGCCAGTGGTCTTTTTTAGCAGTCCGGAAGCGATCGCTGAGTGTTTTGCGGTTCCAGCGAAAGAGTTGGATTTTAAAAAGGCAACTCATGTGTTTGAGCCTTTGTTTGGCTCAAATTCGATTGTATTGCAAGAAGGGCGATCGCACAATCGCCAACGGCAGTTATTGATGCCGCCTTTTCATGGCGATCGCATGAAGGATTACGGTCAAGCCATTTGCCAAATCACTGAAGAAGTCACGCGAATTTGGACGCAAGGTACGACTATTTCTATGCAGCAAGTCATGCCAGACATCACTTTGCAAATTATTTTGCAAGTGGTGTTTGGTATGAGTCCCGGTGTGCGTTACCAAAAATTAAAAGAACTGCTGAGTTCTTTATTAGAAGATGTCACTAAACCTGGGTATTCTACCTTGTTTTTCTTTCCGCCTTTACAAAAAGATTTAGGTGCATGGAGTCCTTGGGGAAACTACCTTAAAAGGCGAGAGGAAATCGACAAACTGATTTATGCAGAGATTGATGAACGGCGTTTGTCCAATGATGCTTCGCGTACAGATATTCTAACTTTGTTGATGTCAGCGCGTGACGAAAACGAAGAGCAGATGACAAATAAAGAGTTACGCGACCAATTAGTTTCTCTGTTGCTTTTGGGGTATGAAACAACAGCAGCAGTCTTGGCGTGGGTGTTTTATTTAATTCACTCCCACCCTTTGGTAAAAGATAAGCTGATGCAGGAATTGAATACTTTGGGAGATACACCCAATCCTGAAACTATTACTCAATTACCATATCTAGGCGCTGTCTGTCAGGAAACACTGCGAATTCACCCCATTGCTCTAATTTGTACGCCGCGAATGGTAAAAGATACAGTAGAAATTGCGGGTCAGAAATTTACATCGGGGACAGTTTTAGTTCCCAGCATTCATTTAGCGCATCGACGTGCAGAAACTTACCCTGAACCAGAAAAGTTTAAACCAGAAAGGTTTCTCAACCAAAAATTTTCACCTTATGAATATTTGCCTTTTGGTGGAGGTTATCGTGGTTGTATCGGTGCAGCATTTTCTATGTATGAACTGAAATTAGTAGTAGCAAGTATTTTATTACATTTTCAACTAGAGCTTGTTGATAATCGTCCAGTGCGTCCAGTACGTCGTGGCATTACGATTGTTCCTTCTGGGGGTGTGCGGATGGTTGTTACTAAAGAGATGAAGAAGGCGAATAATTTTGTGTATTTGTAGCTATTGCTCAAGATATAAAGATTAAGGAACCACAGATGCACACAGATTAACACAGATAGTATTCTCGTCTTCTTCCTCTATGTTCTTTGTTGCTTCGTGTGGGTTCGTTTATTATCCAATCACAGGATTTTTGATATCTTCCTTCTTTTATATCTTGATGTAGATACTCTCCTCAGTTTTCAGCGTCAAAATTAAGCAGTAAAAGGACGCGAGGAGATAATGAACTTATGCCAGAAGAGCATCGGCTAGAGGAGCACATGCTTTCGCAGGAAGCCGAAAGGCAGATATCTAAACAGCTAGATGGAGCTGAAAAAATAGACGTAGATGTACAAACCGACCTACTGAAAATGTTTCAGGGACAAGCTGATGGGGTTTCCGTTGCAGGTCGCGGACTGGTGATGCGAGGTATCCGCGTGCAGGACATAAAACTGCAAACAGATAGCGTTGCCATTAATCCATTGAGTGTTCTTTTTGGTCAAATAGAACTGAACCAGCCAGTCAATACCAGTGCTCGTGTTGTACTTACAGAAGCAGATATTAACCATGCCTTGACCTCAGAGTTTGTTCGTAGCAAGATGCCAAACTTTGAGTTGAATGTAGATGGTGAAATTGTCGGTTTACAGCCACAAGAGATACAAATTCACCTAATAGATAATGGTAAGATGGCATTTACGGGAAAGGTTTTGTTAACAGAAAAAGGAAATACTCGCCCGATAAGTTTTACAGCACAGGTTTTTCCACGAACTGAACACAAACCCATAATGCTAGAAAGCTTCAACTGTACTCAAGGAGAAGGCATTTCACTTGAAGTCGTTGTTGCCTTAATGCAAAAGGTAAAAGAACTTGTCAACTTACCATATTTGGAGTTTGATGATGTAGTATTTCGTGTCAAAAATATGGAAGTGCAAAAGAATAGTATGACACTTTTGGTAGATGCTCGTGTCACACAAATACCTACGATGGAAGGTAATTTTTAGTTGTAAGTTGTTAAAAAATCTCGCTAACCACTAACCAGTCCATTAGCAATTATCTGTTATGAAAAGTAACATCATCAAAAAATCCTACCTAAAGGTTAATTTTTCTGACTGCCGAATGATGTAAAGCTGTCAACATCTTTCTAAAATCGGGAGTATATGTACTTCCCGAAACTTAAACTATGCAAACGTATGATGTTGTAATTATTGGAGCAGGACACAATGGGCTAGTTTGTGCTGCTTATTTGCTGAAAGCTGGCTATAGCGTCTTACTCCTAGAAAAGCGTTCTGTTCCTGGTGGTGCAGCTACAACAGAGGAATGTTTGCCAAAAGAAGCTCCTGGATTTAAGTTTAACTTGTGTGCCATTGACCACGAGTTTATTCACTTAGGACCAGTCGTACAAGAATTAGAACTCGAAAAGTACGGCTTAGAATATTTGGAGTGCGATCCAGTTGTTTTCTGTCCTCACCCTGACGGGAAGTATTTTTTAGGTCATAAGTCGTTAGAAAAAACTTGTGCAGAAATTGCCCGTTATAGTGAACGGGATGCTAAAAAATACGCAGAATATACAGACTACTGGCAACGGGCAATAGGTGCAATGATTCCCATGTTTAACGCGCCGCCAAAGTCAGTTTTAGATATTCTTGGCAACTACGACATCGCAAAGCTGAAAGATTTATTTTCCGTCATTGGTTCTCCTAACAAGACGCTGGACTTTATTCGCAACATGTTGACCAGCGCTGAGGATATTCTTAACGAGTGGTTTGATTCAGAATTTCTCAAAGCGCCTTTGGCAAGACTTGCAGCAGAACTGGGTGCGCCTCCCTCGCAAAAAACCATTGCCATTGGTGCAATTATGATGGCGATGCGTCATGACCCAGGGATGGCAAGACCGCGTGGCGGTACTGGTGCATTAGTACAAGCCTTGGTAAACTTAGTGACGAGTAAAGGCGGCGTTATCCTAACGGATCAGCATGTAGAGAAAGTTTTAATTGATAATGGTCGTGCGGTTGGTGTGCGGGTGGCAAATGGTACAGAATATCGCGCAAAAGATGGAGTCATCTCAAACATTGATGCCAAACGGGTGTTTTTGCAATTGATTGATGATAGTGATGTCGATGCAGCCGATGCAAATTTGCGAGAAAGATTAGAACGCCGCATCGTCAACAACAACGAAACCATTCTCAAGATTGACTTGGCTTTAAACGAACCGCCGCGCTTTGAACATCACGAACACAAGGATGAATATCTCATTGGGTCTGTTTTGATTGCAGATTCTATTGCTCATGTTGAACAAGCACATAGTAAATGTACCTTAGGAGAGATTCCAGATTCTGACCCCTCGATGTATGTGGTTGTGCCGACAATGTTAGATCCATCAATGGCACCACCAGACAAGCATACCGTGTGGATTGAGTTTTTCGCCCCGTATCAAATTGCAGGTGCAGAAGGCACGGGTTTGAAGGGTACAGGTTGGACGGATGAACTGAAAAATAAAGTTGCAGACAGGGTGGTTGATAAATTAGCAGACTACGCGCCAAATGTGAAAAACGCACTTATCGCCCGTCGCGTGGAAAGTCCGGCGGAACTGGGAGAAAGATTGGGCGCGTACAAAGGAAATTACTACCATATTGACATGACCCTGGATCAGATGGTGTTTTTCCGTCCCCTACCAGAGATAGCGAACTACAAAACCCCAATTGAGAATTTGTTCCTCACAGGTGCGGGAACTCATCCAGGCGGTTCGATTTCCGGAATGCCAGGACGCAACTGTGCGCGAGTCTTTTTGCAGAATAAACACCCCATAGCACAGACACTTAAGGATGCACGGGATTCGATTAAGTCAACAGTTGAGTCGGTATTTAAGATTAATTAATCATTAGCGTTGAATATCACTGACTTAAGGAAAAACTAAACAACAGGAACCTCACCCGCCCACCCCCTCTCCGCTAAGCAGAGAGGGGGTTGTATTTTCTCCTCCTCACTTGTACGCAAAGCTCAAAATCCTAATCCATTTAAATGCAAAATGCAAATAGCTATAATGCTTTAACCTCATTTTTAAGTATTCCGATAAAGTTTTCGGGGTTTTATTTATAATAATTCCGATAAACTTATGGGGATTTAATTCCTAACAATTCCGATGAATTTATGAGTATTTAATTTGTCAAATTTTCAAGATATTTAATCCGTAATTTCTCAATTTAAACTTGGAGATTATTTTATTAATATAAAATTGAGATGTGCCCGTGCTTCAAGACACTGGGCAGATGCATTTCTATTTTTAATTAACCATAATCGAGAGGTAAGTAGGTTTTATGGGTAAAGAAAATCCTTCTACAACTATTGCTATTATTGGTGGTGGCTTCAGCGGTTCGATGGTCGCTGCTCATTTGTTACAAGCAGCAACTTTTCCTCTCAATATCAAGTTAATTGAGCGCAATTCTTTATTAGGACGAGGAGTAGCCTACGGCACTTATTCTCCTTATCATCTTCTCAATGTTCCTGCTGGACAAATCAGTGCTTTTCCCAATAACCCTGACCACTTTCTGCGTTGGGTTCAAAGGCAAAACGACACAATAGGAGGTTTTGTCACCTCTGAAGTTACGGCAAACTCTTTCGTTCCTCGTAAGATTTATGGTGGCTATGTTCAGGCTATCTTGGATGAAGCAGAAACTACTGCGCCCGATTATGTGCGTTTAGAACGAATCACTGATGAAGCTGTTGGCATTGAGCCGGGAAATGTAGGTGCAACCGTGTCCTTAAGCAACGGTCAAACTATACAGGCAGACCGAATTGTTCTAGCTTTAGGCAATTTTTCCCCAGCCGATCCACCCATTCAAGACCGTTCTTTCTACAAAAGCAGCCGCTATAAAGCCAATGCATATTCTGCTGAGGCGTTGACAGACCTCGACTCCGACGACTCAGTTTTGCTGATTGGTTCAGGGCTGACGATGGTAGATTTAACTCTCACCCTATTCCGACAAGGTCATAAAGGCAAGATTTACACTGTCTCGCGACATGGATTATTACCTCTTGCTCACAAAACAATTCCTTCCATAGCTCCCTTTGTTGCTATCGACCAAGCTCCCAAAACAGCTCAAGCGTTGATGCACCTCGTCCGCCAAGAAGTAGAATCGGCAGCTGCTTGTGGTCTAGACTGGCGGGCTGTCATTAACTGTCTGCGCCCAGTCACTCAAAGCTTGTGGCAAACTCTTCCTCTCGGCGAAAAACAGCGCTTCTTACGTCACGTTCGAGCTTACTGGGATATCCATCGTCATCGAATTGCACCAGAGATAGCAGAGGTCGTAAACAAACTACTTTCTTGCGGTCAACTCGTCATACAGGCAGGTCGCATCCAGGCTTACCACGAGGATGAGCGTGGTGTCGATGTCACCGTTCGCAAGCGCCACACCACAGAAGACCTTGTATTACGGGTGAACCGCGTCATTAACTGTACTGGTCCTGCCTCCAACTATGAAAAGTTGGCACATCCGTTAGTCAAGAGCTTGCTGTCTAAGGGTCTTGTTTGTTGTCATGTCTTAAAAATGGGACTCAAGACAGATGCCAATGGAGGGCTGTTGGACGCAAATGATGTAGCTTCAAAGTTTTTATACACACTCGGTCCCACACGTCAAGGCGACCTTTTGGAGACGATCGCAGTCCCGGAGATTCGAGAGCAAGCAATGCTGTTGGCACAGGAGTTATTGTCTCGACCCAATGCACCAGACAGTTCGCTCTTGAGAACAGTTATCAATCAATCGAATAGCAAGCTTGTCAGGTAACCCGATGTTTAGGGCAAGTTTGGCTTTGAAAGTCTTTTGCACTGTCTACCTTAAAAAGTTAAGGATAAAGAGTCGTATGCTATTTCGCCAGTTATTTGATAAGGAATCAAGTACCTATACTTACCTCATTGCCGATATCAAAACGAAGACTGCTGTCCTTGTTGATCCGGTTTTAGAACAATTTGAGCGGGATTGTCAGATTCTTCAACAATTAGAACTTACTTTACGTTATTGCCTAGAAACTCACGTCCATGCTGACCACGTTACCAGTACAGGTAAGCTGCGAGATGCAACTGGGTGTGAGACAGTCGTTCCCTTTGGGGCAGAAGTGCCTTGTGCAGACCGCTATATTACAGATGGAGAAATCTTGCAGTTGGGGTCAGTTGTGATTGAGGCGATCGCCACTCCTGGTCATACGAATGCTCACTTAGCCTATCTCGTCAACTCTGAACGTGTTCTCACGGGTGATGCCTTGTTTATCCGAGGTTGTGGAAGGACTGATTTTCAAAGCGGGGATGCTGGTACTTTATATGACTCAGTGACACAGCGGCTATTTACTCTACCCGATGAAACTCTGGTCTATCCAGGTCATGACTATCAAGGTTGTACTGTTTCAACAATTGGCGAAGAAAAACGTTGCAACCCGAGATTTGCTAAACATGAGCGTAATAGCTTTATTGAATTGATGGGGAATCTCAAGTTAGCCTTTCCTAAAAAGATGGTGGAAGCGGTTCCTGCTAATCAAAATTGTGGTCGTGTCTTGTCTACTTTCAACAAACACATTCCGTAACAGCAGATTGACCAACTAAATCAAAGCCCAAAGAATACGGCGTTAACAGTTATCAATTATCAGTTATCAGTTAATCCCCATGCTTGAAAGCAGGGGATTTAAATGAAGAGTATGGCTATACAAACAAAGACTGCCGGGAGCAGGCTCTAACAGTAATTGTTCGTAGCTTTGGGTAATGGTAGCGCGGGAAATACTGAGAGATTGAGCAAGCGATCGCGTCGAAGGCAATTTTTGTCCTGGCGCTAAAGAGCCTTTTGAGTATCGCCCGCCGCAGTTCCTGCCTATTGCCTATTGCCTATTCCCCATTCCCCATTCCCTTCCTCTACAAACCTTGCTACATTATCACAGAAGAAATAGGCTGAGAACATCGGGCATTTATCAACAGGAACTATTCAATCTATGGCTAAACTTTTTGAATCCATCACTGAAGAACTGCAAGAATTTATTGAAGCTCAACACCTTTTCTTTGTAGGTTCTGCACCCTTAAGTCCCACTGGTCATGTTAACCTTTCTCCTAAAGGTCTAGGAGGTTTTCGCGTTCTTTCTCCCCATCGTGTAGGTTACTTGGACGTGACAGGTAGTGGTAACGAAACCTCAGCCCATCTGCAAGAAAATGGGCGAATTACTTTTATGTTTTGCGCTTTTGCTGAACCCCCAAGTATTCTCCGTCTCTACGGTAAAGGATACACAGTTATTCCCAGTTCGCCAGAATGGGAAACTCTGTATCCCTTGTTTCCAGAGATTCCCGGAGCGCGTCAAATTATTGTAGCGGATATTGAAACAGTGCAAACCTCCTGTGGTTTTGGCGTACCACTTTATGAATATAAAGGACAGAGGGAGACTTTAGTCAAATGGGCTTTGAAAAAAGGTGAAGCCGGACTTAAAGAATATCATCAGCAAAAAAATCTGGTCAGCATTGATGGTTTAGCAACTCCATTGAGTAAGTCATGAGGCTATTGATAAGTTTTGGCTCTCTTATTGGCTGATTTTGGCGCAAAGGTAGTTGTATGTGATAGCCTTAGGTGATTTCTAGGTTTGAGTGAAGCCCACTCTACTAATGCGATACAGAGGTAGTACCAGCAAACCGATCTCCACTCGTGTGTTCCGAAGCGCTCACTCAAGCACACACAAGCATAAACTATTTTTGACCTCATATTCCGGTTAGTGTCTTTAGTTTTTTGCCATCCTTAGCAGTTGCAGACATTAAGCATTGGTTAAAAAAAGATTAAATAAAATTCCTAAGTGTGGTATGTTTGACACTACACATGAATTAAATTTCATATGAATGGTTATTTGTTTGCCATTGCCGGAGGCGATCGCTATTGTCAAACTTCACTCTCGAACTGTCCAGAAGCGCCGCTTGCGTCACGTTGGAAATAACAAAAGCCTATTGCATTCAAGCAAATGAAAAGCAGCACAAATTCGTCAGTTGACTGCGTAGAAAAGCTCAAGGTACTGGCAGATGAAACCCGTCTGGCAGTATTAGAACTGTTAATCGACAGTCCCAGGTATGTGGGACAGATGAACGCAATTTTGGGTTTGGAACAAAGCTTGCTCTCCCATCATTTGCAAGTTCTGCGTCGGACAAAGTTTGTCGTTGCAAAGCGTGATGGGAAAGCAGTTCTCTACAGTCTTGCTCCAGAGGTAGAAGTCACCGCAGACAAGGCTTTGAACCTTGGCTGTTGTGTCCTCTCTTTTTACAAAAAGCTCTAACAGGGTTGCGAAATCAATGATCAAACGTTCACAAGTTCTAGTTCCCCTAGCTATTGGATTGGCGACTTGCTTTTGGTTGCAAGGCTGCTCTTCAGCAAACAAATCTGCAAATAATAATACAAAGAATTCTCAGGGAAAACTCGTCCTCACTGGTTCTAGTACAGTGGCACCGTTAGCAGCAGAAATTGGTAAGCGGTTTGAATCTGGGCATCCTGGTGTGCGAGTTGATGTGCAATCAGGGGGGTCTTCTCGCGGTATTTCTGATGCTCGCCAAGGTGTGGCTGATCTTGGCATGGTTTCCCGTGCTTTAAAGCCGGAAGAAAAGGATTTAAAAGCATTTTCTATCGCCCGTGATGGGGTGACGGTGATTCTCCACAAAGACAATCCAGTACCATCTCTCAATGACAAGCAGGTTGTAGATATTTACACAGGCAAGGTGACGAACTGGAAGCAGGTGGGTGGTAAGGATGGGGCGATTACGGTTGTGAACAAAGCCGAAGGGCGTTCCACTCTGGAATTGTTTACCCACTACTTCAAACTAAAAAACACCGACATCAAAGCACAAGTGGTCATTGGTGATAACGAGCAGGGAATTAAGACTGTCGCAGGAAACCCTAATGCAATTGGTTATGTCTCAATTGGATCGGCAGAAAATAGTATGGCGAATGGAGAATCCATCAAGCTGCTGCCTGTAGGCGGTGTAGCAGCGACAACAGCTAATGTGCAAAATGGCACTTTTCCTATTGCCCGCCCACTTAACTTGGTCACCAAAACCGAACCCCAAGGACTGGCAAAAGAATTTATTAACTTCGCGCAATCACAGCAGGTCAGTGACATTGTTAAAAAGCAAAACTTTGTCGTCGTCTCCAAATGACTTATGGTTAATTTGGATACTTAGAGCTTTGGCGGTTATAGCAGGGGCGATCGCACTCTTAATTGTCGTCTTTCTCATCTTAGAGTCGTTACCAGTCCTCAACCATGTGGGACTTACACGCTTTTTTACCGACTCCTCCTGGAACCCAACCGCAGGGCTATATAATCTCTTACCCATGTTGTTGGGTACACTCTTGGCAATGGTTGGCTCCGTGCTAATCGCTACACCTATCGGGATTTTATCCGCTGTTTTTTGCCAATTCTACGCCCCAAGGGCAGTGGCTGGGCTCTACCGCCGCTTAATTGAATTGCTAGCGGGAATTCCTTCTGTCGTCTATGGGTTCTGGGGATTGGTGGTGCTAGTTCCCCTTATTGGAAAGATACATCCACCAGGACCAAGCTTATTGGCTGGCATTGCTATTCTGACAGTGATGATACTGCCGACAATTGCGCTTGTTGCCGATGCTAGTCTCGCGAAAGTCCCAACCTCTTACCTTCGAGGAGCAGCAGCCTTAGGATTATCCCGTTGGGCAACTATCCGCAGAGTCGTGTTTCCTGCTGCCAAATCAGGATTATTTACAGGTATGATTCTCGAAACAGGTCGCGCTATTGGCGAAACAATGGCAATTCTCATGGTATGCGGTAATGTGGTACAGACTCCAAAAAGTCTATTTGACCCCATCCGCACGCTAACGGCTAATATTGCCCTAGAAATGGCTTATGCCACGGGGGATCATCGTTCTGCACTGTTTGTTAGTGGTTTGGTGTTGATGGGAATGATTGTGCTGTTGGTTGCGATTGCCGAAGTTATCAGTCAGGGGAAAATTTATGGGTGAACCTGTTGTAAATCCTAAAGATTGGCTGCCAACAATCATTGTTTGGACAACTGCTGCTTTGGTGACTGGTATTTTCCTGTGGATACTTAGTGATATCCTTTGGCATGGCATAGGACACTTGTCCTGGGAATTTCTTACGACTGAACCGCAAAACGCTGGTAGAGAAGGGGGAATTGCGAGCATTCTCGTTTCCACCTTCCTAATTATGGGAGTGTGTATGGCAGTTTCCATTCCTATAGGTGTTGGGACGGCAGTTATGCTGGCAGAATTCACCCCAACAGATAGTTGGTTTGGTGGGTTAGTGCGGCGCAGTTTAGATGTATTGGCAGGCGTACCCTCTATCGTTTTTGGATTATTTGGCAACGTCTTCTTTTGCAAAGTTTTAGGACTGGGGTTTTCTATCCTGTCGGGAGGATTGACTTTGGCGTGTATGGTGCTACCAATCTTGATTCGCTCCACAGAAGAAGGATTTCGCGCTGTTCCAAATGAGTATAGATTGGGAGCCGCAGCCCTTGGCTTCTCCCGCACAACAACTCTATTTCAACTCTTGTTACCCGCTGCTGTCCCTGGTTTAGTTGTGGGATTGGTGCTTGGTATTGGTCGAGCGATCGCAGAAACTGCGGCTTTAATTTTTACCAGTGGTTACGTAGATAGAATGCCAGAATCACTGCTAGATTCTGGGCGTGCTCTTTCCATTCATATTTTTGATTTATCAATGAACATCTCTGGGGGAGATGCTAATGCCTACGCCTCAGCATTAGTCTTGCTGTTGCTACTGCTGTTGATTAATGGTACAGCAGCATGGATTGCAGAACGTTGGTTGCACAGGAGAATTTTTTCGGTATGAAACCGACCGAGTCTATACAGACGAATGTCGCCACTGAAATGACTGAACCGTTCATTCAAACGGAGAACTTAACCCTAGAATACGGGCAAAAAACCGCGTTTGCTAATGTCAATTTGGACGTCAATGCGGGGGAAATTTTGGCATTGGTTGGTCCTTCCGGTTGTGGGAAAACTAGCTTCCTCAGTTGTCTGAATCGCTTGACGGATATGATTCCACAGTGTCGAGTCAAAGGCGCAATTCGGATTGGAACTTTAGAAGTGCTGAATACGAAAATCAATGCGATCGCACTGCGGCGTAAAGTCGGCATGATTTTTCAAAAGCCGAATCCTTTTCCTTTATCAATTTGGAAGAATTTGGAATTACCACTGCGAGAACATGGTATCCGCAAGCGGGAGCAAATTGATGAGATTGTAGAGACAAGCTTACAGGATGTGGGACTGTGGGATGAAGTCAAAGACCGACTGCATACCTCCGCTTTGGCACTTTCTGGTGGACAGCAGCAGCGTTTGTGCATAGCTAGAGCTTTGGGTTTGCAACCACAAGTTTTGTTATTAGATGAACCTTGTAGTGCCCTCGATCCCATTTCGAGTGGGATTGTCGAAGATTTAATCACTAGTTTGCGTCAGCGCTATACCCTGATAGTTGTTACGCATAACTTGGCTCAAGCCAAGCGCATCGCAGATCAAGTTGCTTTGTTTTGGGTGCAGGAGGGTGTTGGGCAGCTGATTGAGTCGGGTTCGGTGAAGCAAATTTTTGAGTACTCCCAACATCCCCTAACAGCTGCTTATGTGACGGGTGCAAGGGGTTGATTGCAAAGAGTAATGGGTACACAGTTGTTAGCAAGTTCCGCAATTCTTCTGATCACTCCCCTATGGCTAACGACACGCTACGCGAACGTCTGAGTGAGAGGCTTCTTGCGGAACTTGCTAAATTTAATCATCATGAATTTGAATAGTCTCACCGTTGCCACGAGTAATACTCAAAGCATTGAACTCCTGATCGTCATAGTTGCCAACTACGGTGACTTGTTCTCCTACGGAAAGACTAACAGGTTGTCCCCGATGAGGTTCTGCCTCAACGATGACTTGTCCCTTACCATTGTCAAGAATGAACTTATCATCTAACAGCTTAGTAACTTTACCGGAGATAGTCATAACACGAGCGTTTGGCAAATTCTCAATTTGAGTTTGCGCTTTCTGGGCTCCTACCTGAAAGGGAATTATCAAGGCAGCCAAGCCAATTAGGACGATGCTAGGTAGAAGATTGAATTTCATTCGTTAAGACCTCCAATCTGATGTGTAACTGACGCCTATTTTTAGATTGCCGGATAAAAGTAACAAGAAAGTAACAACAAGGTTTTAAGTCAGGGAATTTCTCTGATCACCAATGAAAATCCTTCTTGTCCAGTTTGCAGTCCCAGTTTTATAGCGCTTCTCGTTTGGATGAAGTAATTATTTATCTGTGTCCATCTGTGTCCATCTGTGGTTCTCCTAACTTGATGTATTGCACTCAACCAAGAAGGGCTATAATTAGAGCTTAGACGTGAAGGGTAGCTGGATTTGGAAGGTGGAACCTTCACCCAAACGGCTTGTCGCTATAATTTGTCCTCCATGTGCCTGGACAATCTGCTGTGCGATCGCCAGTCCTAACCCGAAGCCTCCAGAAGAGCGCGATCGCACACTATCAACTCGATAAAACCGCTCAAAGATATGGGGTAAATCTGCCTCTGGAATTCCAATACCGCTATCCTGTACTTCAATAACCACCCAACGAGACTCAAGGAAAACTCGTAAGCGAACCCTACCTCCAGACGGTGTGTAGCGGCAGGCATTACTGAGAAGATTTGTGACTGCTTGCCGCATCAAATCTGGATTTATTCTCAACATCACCCATTGTTCAGGAAATTCGCTCGTGAATTGTAAGTTTTTTGTCTTTGCTTGGTAAGTGTATTCCTCTACTAATGGCTGGAGCCAGCTAACCAAATTGATGAGATTGAGTGCCTCCAGTTTTAACTGCCCTTCATGTCGAGCTAAGAATAACAAATCGCTCACCAACATTCCCATTGATTCAGCAATCTGGTCGATGTTTTCCAGGGAACTCTGCTGTTGACAAGGATCAATTGGTTCAAGCAAGCCAAACTGAGCATTGTTCCGAATTGCTGTCAAGGGCGTCCGTAGCTCGTGGGAAGCATCAGCTGTGAACCGCTGTAATTGCTCGTAGGATTGGCGAATTGGCTGCATTGCCATTCCCCCAAGGAACCAACCCGTCAAACCAATTGCGCTCAGAGCAATGGGTACGCCTACTATCAAAAACAGTCTCAGCGACCATAACGTTTCCTCAACAGGCGCTAAAGAAGCGGCTATCTCCAGATAACCGATTAATTGTCCATTCTGGAAAACAGGAAGTGTTAATTGACGCAGCCGTTCATTTGGAGGAACAGTGGTGGAAACGCTCTGGCTTAACTCAATCGTTTGAAACCCTGGTTTATTCTTCAACCACTCTGATGGAGTGACACCAAAAAACTCTAGTAGTTGCTTTTTTGGAGTATACCACCGGGCATAAACAATTGCGTTGTCAAAGGGCAAAGCTTCACCACCCAAAATGGGGACATCTTCGAGACTAATGCGCTGCTGTTCTTGGTAAAGTCCATCTTCAACACCCGCCGCCATCAGCCGACTTGTATTGTAAAGTTCTTGGTCAAACGCCCGCAATTGGTCTTTGGCTTCTAAAAAGTAAAGTATTGCTGCAAAGATAACCAGAATACTCCCCATCGAAAGGGTAAACCAGCGAGCTAGGTTACGGCGACTGCGGCTGAATAAGGTAGGAACGAGCAATTTCATGACTCAGGAGCAACCAATCGATATCCCATACCATAAACAGTCTGTAGCCAATCTTCTGCTCCCACCGTCTGTAGCCGCTGCCGCAGTCGATGCACTAACATCGTTATCGCTTTGCTATCTGGCTGTGTATTCCATTCCCAAAGTGCCTGTTCGATTTGGTCATGAGTAAGAACCTGTCGGGGATGTCGTAGAAAATATTCCAGCAATTGAAACTCTCGACCCGACAACTGGACTGTCAGTTCCTGGCGCTGTAGCGTTAAAGTATTGAGATCGAGCTGTAGATCGGCTAACTCTAGCGTGTCACCTTGCCACAGTGGAGCTCTGCGTCCCAATGCTCGCACTCGTGCCAACAGTTCGAGCAAACTAAAGGGTTTAACTAGATAGTCATCTGCACCAACATCCAGAGCAGACACTTTATCCAAAATCGCATCCTTAGCAGTGAGAATCAGTACCGGAGACGTTTTTCCAGCTTGGCGATACTGTTGACACAGACTAATACCACTGACCTTGGGCAGCATCCAATCTAAAATCAACAAGTCATAGTCTCTCTGTGTCATTAACCACTGGGCTATTTCACCATCTTCAACCCCATCCACAATATGTCCGACTTTAGAAAGCGAACCCCGTAGTGGCTGTAACTGAGTGACATCATCCTCCACAAGTAAGATTTTCATTCGCCATGTCGCTGTACTTTCTCTTTATTTTTCTATCATGATTTAATCATTAAGCTTTCTTTGTCTTATGACTCGACCCCGTTGGCTGCAATTTCTGATTAAGTTAGGACTAGAGTTCTGGCTGCCAATACCCTTGATAGGGCTGTTTTTTTGGTTGAGCACGGGTTTGCTAACGCATCAAGTCTTGAGCTATACCTATGACACAACCGCACAATTACACGCCGACTCAAAACATCAAATTCATTTTTCTGTTTCGCTTGCTGTCATGTCTATTGAAGCCCTAATTGAGCGAAGAGAGAAGTTGACTGAAGTAAAGGTTTACACTGCTGATTCGGTTTTAAAGCAGATGGAATTTGAATTTCCAGTGACTGAATATGCTCAAATCGATGCAGCGATCGCTCAAACTTTAGGATTACCGATAACAGCAATTAAGCAGTTAATACGTTATCGAATCGAGAACTAACTTAACGTGAGTTCGACGAACTAGAAACTCTGAAAGACTTGTCTAGAAAAGGTTTTGAAAAATCGTAGCTTCTAAAAGTTTCTGAGCTTATTGAGAATAAAGTCAGCAACTCAAGAATTCTGTTAATTATTGACTTTATTCCAATACGGTTCAGTTAGAGCTAAAACAGTAATGCATGCGTAGGTTGGGTTGAGGAACGAAACCCAACATTCTCGTTGAGACAACTGCTGATTTGGGGATTCCCGCTTATACTGACTATGGAACTGTAGCAATAATATCTCTTACTCCAGGAGCACGCGGAAATGTTTCACAACTGACTCCGGTGTCATTTCCCAGTATTAGGAGATTGGGTGCGATCGCTCTCACCGAACCAACCAGAAATGGGCAAGACGCAGAAACAGAAGCCGAGTTTCAGCAACGTATTTATGGACTGCTTCGTCGCCGCGAAACCCTTATCAGTGAGGATGATTTTGAGGCAGCAGTAGTTGATTTTTTAGGAGTTGGTTCTACAGCGCTGGCAATTGGAAGATTAAAGCCAGATAAGATTACTTATCAAAATGGGTATGTAGGAGTATTTGGACTCAATGCAGACGGTAGCGCTTTAAGTACTGGACAACTCTCTGCACTGAGTGATGAGCTTAACCGTAAAGCTGCAATGGCAACTATCACCGTTTGGACAATTGAAACTTTTACGGTTAATGTTGATGTGGTTGTTGGCATTCAATCAGGCGTGTTACCTGATGCGATCGCTTTATCTATTCAACAAAACGTCAGAGACTTTCTTTTTCCTGGCAAGTTACCAGCAGGTGAGAGTGTTTATCCTAAAGCTTTAGAAGCGCGAATACAAGCAATTCCTGGGGTTGTTTTAGGGGTGATTGATGTTAAGCTTAATGGTTTTGCTATGCCTCAACCTATACCGCATCTTTGGACAGTAGGTGTTTTAGGAATGTTAAAAGTCACAGTCAATCTTAATGGTGGAAGGGGGCTATCTATTAGTTTTAACTATTAAGATTGCTGCAATTACATTAGTCTTTTAGAATATCGGTAATTCGGGAGCAGCTAAGGTATCCAGAGCAGATAAATGACGAAACTCAACGCAACAAAGGTTAGCATTATCGTCAGTATCCCTGATTCTTATCGTTTTACCGACATTTGGTTAAAAGTTGAGTAAAAGTGTAGTCAAGCTAACGGTTCTAATCTAATTTAGAGAAAAACAGCGGTTGTCGTTGAAATAGGTTGAAATCGGGAGCATTAACTTGACGAAAATAAGCCGTTGTAAGGCTGTGCTACACAAAAATGCCCAAACGTGTAGTTGTTTCTGATTTGGCTGGTGAATTTTTCCGTAATCATTAAATTTAGTTTTGAAGTAGTATCTATCACCTGCAATTTGGTAAGGTTTAATACATCCATCAAAGGTGGAAAATGATTAACAGACAAACTACTCAGCCACAAAAAATCTTAATTTTGGCAGCCAGCCCTGTAGACCAAGCAAAACTACGCTTGGATGTGGAAACGCGTGAAATTGATCAAGGTTTACGACGTTCTCGGCATCGTGACAAGTTCCAACTAGAAAAGCAAGGAGCAGTACGAATTGATGACCTGCATCGAGCTTTATTAGATACTGAACCCCAAATTGTTCACTTTTGCGGTCATGGTACTGGGGAAGATGGATTAGTATTTGAAGACGAACTTGGCAATACTAAAGTAGCCAGTACAGAAGCTTTGGCGAATTTGTTCGAGTTATTTGCTGGTGAAATTGAGTGCGTTGTACTTAATGCCTGTTTTTCACAAGTGCAAGCGAGCGCGATTGTTCAGCACGTTGGCTATGTAATTGGCATGAACAAAGCTATTGGGGATAAAGCCGCGATCAAATTTTCCATTGGCTTTTATGATGCTTTGGGTGGTGGAAGGTCTGTAGAAAACGCTTATAAGTTTGGTTGCTATGCAATTCAAGCTGAAGGTATTCCAGAACATCTTACCCCTGTTCTCAAAATCAATACTGCATGGAAGTCTGTATTGGAGAAATCTTCACAGCTATCCAATGCCTCTGCAATAGAAGATTCATCAACAGAGACTTCAAATAAACCCAAGACTTCACAACCCAAAAACATCCACCAACAAGCAGGAGATAATGCTAAACAAATTGGGGAGATTGGGTCAGCAGGAACAATCAATTTTTAGTGAATCAAAAAGATAATGATGGATCAAAGAGCTGGTAATAATGCTGTTCAAATTGGGGAGATTGGGTCAGTAGGGGTACTCAACTTTAACACTCATTCTACAAAAGATAAGCTTATTCCCTTTCAAGCTCCACCCCTGCCACCTTACTATGTAGACCGTCCCGAATATAGTCAAGACTTAAAAAAACGTTTGCTTACAAAGTCTTCAGATGAGCGTACTTTGGTTGTGACTGCCATTCACGGCTTAGGTTCTATCGGCAAATCAACCTTAGCTGCTGCTTTGGCACATGACAAAGAAGTACGAACTCATTTTTGTGACGGCATTCTCTGGGCAACATTAGGTCAGCAGCCTAATCTTCTACCTCTGCTGAGTGGCTGGGTACAAGAATTGGGAGGTGACAGCTTAAATGTCACTAGCGTCGAAGCTGCTTCCAATCAACTGCGTACACTGCTGTATGACAAAGCTGTGCTGCTAGTAGTAGACGATGCTTGGAATACACAGGATGCACAAGCATTTAATGTTGGTGGAGCGCGTTGTCATGTTTTGGTAACAACCCGCGACGCGGCGATCGCTGATGTATTAGAAGCCAGCACTTATTCTCTGAATGTGATGACACCAGAGCAGGCGATGAAACTGTTAACTAATAAATTAGGACGCCCGCTCAAAGAAGCAGAACATCAGTCAGCGTCCGATTTAGCCAAAGAACTTGGGTATCTTCCTCTCGCATTAGAATTGGCAGCAGCTCAAGTTGAAAGCCATGTATCTTGGGCAGTTCTGTTACAAGATATTCAACAAGAAATTGCCCGGTTGAAAACATTTGACAGACCTGGAGCCAGAGATGCTACTGATGAAGTTTCTTTAAAACGTCTCAGCTTAAAAGCATCGTTAAATTTGAGCATAAAGAAATTGTCAGACGAAACACGAGAAAACTTCATTTGGCTGGGAATATTGCCGGAGGATGTAAACATTACTCAGGCTTTTACTGCAACGCTGTGGGATATGGATGATGACAGGGATGCTGTAGATGAGTTACGCGGCTTGCACAGTAAAGCGCTGTTATTAGTTGGAGTTCCTTTGGCAGATGGAACTCCAACCTACCGTTTACATGACTTATTTCATGATCTTGCACGTAATTTGTTAACAGCAGAACCAAAACCGAAGCGCGGCAATCTACCAGGATTAGGTATAACTCTACCTGCTGCCCACGCCACATTATTGGACAAGTACCGGAATTTAACCAATAAAAACCTCTGGCATACTCTTCCTAATGACGGTTATATCCATCAGCATCTAGTCTGGCATTTAGAAAAAGCTGAAAAGGTAGAAGAGATTCACGAATTATTGCGGGAAGAGTCAAAAACAGGAGGTAATGGTTGGTATGAAGCCTGCGATCGCTTAGGACAAACTGCCAACTTTGTAACTGATGTTGCTCGTGCTTGGCAATTGGCAGAAGCAAACTGGACTGAAACAACCCTGCCTCAAGTTATTGGGTTGCAGTGTCGCTATGCTTTGATTATTGCATCCCTTAATAGTCTGGCAGCTAATTTACCAGTAGAACTGCTGATTGCGTTAGTTCAAAAAAATGTATGGACTCCTGACCAAGGACTCGCTTACGTGCTACAAAGCTCGAATCCAGCACAGAAAGCAAACTTGCTTACACAACTAGCCAATCATTTGCCACCAAACCTAAAAGAATTTGGACTAAAGAAAGCACTGGCTGCTGCTAGGGAGATTCAGTATGAGTCTTATCGCGCCTATGTCCTAAGTAATTTGGCTGATAAACTGCCAGAATTGTTAAGTGAAGCACTGGCTGCTGCTAGGGAGATTCAAGATGAGTATAGTCGCGCCAATGCCCTAAGTAGTTTGGCTGATAAACTGCCACCTGAATTGTTAAGTGAGGCACTGGCTGCTGCTAGGGAGATTCAACATGAGTCTTATCGCGCCAATGCCCTAAGTAGTTTGGCTGATAAACTGCCAGAATTGTTAAGTGAGNCCTGAATTGTTAAGTGAGGCACTGGCTGCTGCTAGGCAGATTCAAGATGAGTCTTCTCGCGCCAATGCCCTAAGTAGTTTGGCTGATAGACTGCCAGAATTGTTAAGTGAGGCAGTGGCTGCTGCTAGGGAGATTCAATCTGAGTCTCATCGCGCCAATGCCCTAAGTAGATTGGCTGATAAACTGCCAGAATTGTTAAGTGAGGCACTGGCTGCTGCTAGGCAGATTCAAGATGAGTCTTATCGCGCCAATGCCCTAAGTAGTTTGGCTGATAAACTGCCACCTGAATTGTTAAGTGAGGCAGTGGCTGCTGCTAGGGAGATTCAATCTGAGTCTTCTTGCGCCGATGCCCTAAGTAGTTTGGCTGATAAACTTTCACAAATACAAAAAACTCCACTTTTTGATCACTGGCGAGAGACCCTTCACATCTTATCTGTTCACACTCGCCCAAACTTACTCAATGATATAAACGCATTAACTCCTGTTATATTTACTTTAGGTGATGAACAAGCAGTGAAAGATATAGCTTCTGCCATTCAAGATGTGTCACGGTGGTGGGGTTAGAGAACAACATCTTTAGTTAGCGATAACATTCTACATAAGAGCCAAAAGATGGAACGGGTGGCTGAAAGTATTCATTACTCATTGAGATTTTTTTAATGACAACAATTTGTCACGACGACATCTAATTAATCACTGTACAACTGGCAATCATACAAAGCGAGCTTTGATGACACTCTAACTCAATACAAAGATTTGATAGGGCAGGTAGGAGTCAACGTCGAATAGGTAACACTAAGGTAACTTCCAGACTTGAACTAAAGAGTAATCAGATCTAACACTAGTTTGAACACCTCTGGTAAGGTAAATCCTTAAATCTGCTGTTTGCCCTGCCGTCATGATCAAAGGACGAGCGTTAGAAGCGTTGATTGTTAAATCACCTCTGGCGCTTTCGGTTTGTCCTAAAATGGCGTATTCTTGCCCAGCAGTAAACAAAGATAATTTTGCTGACATATCAGGACTCGTTTGTGTTGCAGTCGTAGTGACACGGATTTGTGCATGAAAAACAGGCGTCACCTGCTACTTGTGTTGTAAAAAGTCCAGATGTATTAAATCCGTTCCCCTCTAATGCTTCAAATGGAATGCGGTAATAGGTGTCTCTTGCAGGAATAGGAAAGTCTTGTGTTTTCCGAACAAGCGCAATTCTTTGCCAAGCGCGGCTATTTGCATATTCAATTGTTGCAAAGTTATCAGTATTAATTGCTGGTGAACGCACTTCAAAAAGAGGATAGTTTTGAATTTCAGTGATTTGACCTCCGTCCGTGACAACACGCGCTACCTCATAACCTCCTGATGGACGTGTCGTAGCAACAAGTACTTGAGCATTGTTATCAATATAAACGTAGCTTGTGGAGTTGTCAGGACAAGTTATTGAAAGTGCTGCGATACTAGCAACAATTCCCCCAATTTTAATAGTACCAGCCGCCACATTAGCAGTGAGTCCAGCACTACGAGTGACTTGAAAAGCTTGGCTTAACTGACTTTGTAGTGTTCCCAATTTTTCGTTAGCAACTGCTAAACTTTGTTCCAAGTCTGCAAGCTTGCGGGAAGCGGCATTAATCCAAGCTGCTCTTAAAATATCTGAGTCTTGAGCGACCTGCCCCAAGTTGACAATATCTACCATTTAAGCGATTCTCCACATCACAAAATAATTGCTTTGTCCGGTATTGCCACCAGGTGAAATAGAATTACCATAAGCATCTATGCCACCACCGCTCATCTTGGCGCGTACATTAAAAATATCACCTGCAACAACTCCAGCCAAAAACCTCCAACCAATGCGACGCGATCGCCAAGCCCCAGCAGTAGAAGATTCATTTTCGTGTACTTAGTACTCGACCAACCCAATTTAGCGAAAAAATGGGTCTAGAGCCGCCGTCCTAAAGGAGCGGCTTTTTCTTTGCCTTCAAACTTCTAATGAGTTCTCTAAGTACATCAGTTTTTGTTCTGCCGACAGATAAGCAGTAGTCTTCAAGAATTTGAAGTTCGTACTCTTCTACTCTAAAATAAGCATCGTTTCTTCATACTATTGTACAGCTTTATTGTGTACAATAGTAGCATGAGAACACTACGATTTAAGTTGTACGAACACAAGCGGAATAGGCACCTCAAGCGAATGATTAACGCTTCTGGGGTGATTTATAACCATTGCATTGCCCTGCATCGTCGGTACTACCAGATGTGGGGCAAGCACCTAGCTTGCGGAAAACTCCAATCTCATATAGCCAAATTGCGGAAGCGTAGCCTGTTTTGGCAATCAGTAGGTTCTCAGGCAGTACAGGATATCTGTCAACGCCCAATCGAAAGCATACCAATTGTTTTTTAAGCACAATAAAAAGGGGGTTCGTCCACCAGGATTTAAGAAAGTTAAGAAATACAAATCATTCACTCTAAAGCAAGCAGGATATAAATTTCTTGGTAGCAATAGGGTACGAATTGGAAATCGGGTTTATCAATTTTGGAAGTCTAGAGAGATTGAGGGAACGGTCAAAACATTAACGATTAAACGTACACCATTGGGTGAGTTGTTTATGGTTGTTGTAGTTGACGATGCAGTTGAACCAGAAATCAAATTCACGACTGGTAGAATGGCGGGATTTGACTTTGGCTTAAAGACATTCCTCACCTGTTCTGATGGCTCTAGTATTGAATCTCCCCAATTCCTTAAACAGTCTCTCAACACCATTAAGAAAGCGAGTAAACAACATTCCAAAAAGCTAAAAGGGTCATCTAATCGAGAACGGGCTAGAAAGAATCTGGTACGCAAGTATGAGGATATTTCTAATATTAGACGTGACTGGTTTTGGAAGTTGGCACACGACCTAACTAATAGGTTTGATGTGTTGTGCTTTGAAACCTTAAACCTCAAAGGAATGCAACGTCTTTGGGGACGAAAAATCTCAGACCTAGCCTTTGGGGAATTTCTACAAATTCTAGAGTGGATTGCGAAAAAGAAAGGCAAGCAGGTCATATTTATAGATCAATGGTATCCGTCTAGTAAGACTTGTTCTAATTGTGGACACGTTTTAGAAAAGCTGGATTTGTCAGTCAGAGAGTGGCGTTGTCCTTCCTGCCAATCAGTTAATGGGAGAGACGAAAACGCAGCTAAAAATATTTATGCAGTTGGGGCATCAACTGCCGGGTTAGACGATGTAAGACGGGCAACGCCTGCAATTGTTGTTTGAGCCTAGAATCCCCATGCCGCGATAGCTGGGGAGTATGTCAAAA
This sequence comes from Scytonema sp. HK-05, assembly GCF_963872035.1. Lineage (NCBI taxonomy): Bacteria > Bacillati > Cyanobacteriota > Cyanophyceae > Nostocales > Scytonemataceae > Scytonema > Scytonema sp. HK-05. The sequence continues at coordinate 100,887 of NZ_CAWMYC010000169.1, read as the reverse complement.
CTCTCCTAAGACAGCACGGGCAATACTACTCGTGTGTGAGATGACACGGCTTATGGCATTGACCATTTCTAGGTGGATGGCAGATGCATCTAAACTGGATGCCGCCCCAGAACGTAAGCGGTGGAGATGTTGTAGATGAAGTTCACGCTTGGTTTGATTGAGCGACGTTCTACGCAATAAAACTTCATTTGCAATAATTGAGTCAAAGGACGCCAGCCCTGCCAGTGCTTGTTGCAGGAGCGAAATCGTTTCACTATGATAAGTCGTTAGATCATTCCACTCTTCGTCGGAAAAGGCAATTTGTTTGCGGCGCTGTCGCTTGGCGAGTCGCATGAGTTGCTTGTCAACGATATCGCCAATAGCTTCAAGGTCAGTGCAAATGTAAAGTAATGCGATCGCCCTATTTGCCTGTTCTTGGGTCAATAAATCCCCATTGAGCTGTGTTAAATAGCGCTTAATTGCTATTTCTAACTCGTCGAGATGGTCATCTAGCTGGGCAATGCGCTTGGGGATGTCTTTGCCACCGTCTTCAAAAGCGTGGATGCTCAATTGCAACATCTCCCCTGCCAAATCACCCATCCTGAGGATTTCACGCATCGCCAGCCCGAGTGCTACAGCAGGCGCGGGTAGGGCAGCGGAGTCAAGGTAGCGTGCCCCAGACTGTTCAACAGTTGCTGGTTCTCTTACCAGCGTAGTCGCTAAATGTGCAATCTGATTGACTAGTGGAGCGAAGAAGATTGCCAACAACAGGTTAAACCCTAGGTGGAAAAACGAAACTTGAGCGGCTATTGGTAATGGCACATAACTCAGCAGTGCTGTCAACGGATTAAGCGCCACAAGTGCTACGGCAGCCCCGAATAGTCTAGTACCTACGTAGATATATGCCAGCCTAAGCCCAGTGATACTGCCACTATTGAGGGCTGTCAACAATGGCGCGATTGTTGTCCCTACATTGGCACCCAGTGTAATCGCTAGTGCCGCAGAGAGTGGCACTGCCCCACCAGCTGCTAGTACCAAGACTAGACCAATTGTCGCTGTGCTAGAGATAAAGGCGATCGCCAGGAGTGTGCCTGTCAGTGCCAACACTAAGGGTGAACTAGAGAGTGCTTCGAGGATGGCTTTGGTAATAGGACTCGTGGCGATGGGAGCACTACTTGCATCGATCATCGCTAGTCCTACCAACACGAGTCCAAAGCTGAAAACGCCCCTACCTATATGACGTAGGGCAGCTGTGCGGCGGTTCGTAAATATCGCTACTGCTGCACCGAGTCCCAATAATTCTAGAGCGTAGTCAGTGATATGAAACGCCAGCAATTGGACAACCAATGTAGAACCAACCGCAGCCCCTTGTAGCATGATTGCTGCCGCTGTTAACGGCACCAATTGGGCGTTCACCAATCCCACAAGCACAGAGGCAGTCGCGGAAGAACTCTGAGTGAGCACAGTTGTTATAACACCTGTCACAAAAGCTGCAAAAGGGCGCTTGGCAAGCGTCATCATAGCAAGGCGCAGGCGTGCCCCCAAAGCCCGTTCCATAGCATCGGTGACTAGGCGCACACCATATAAAAGTAACATTACACCACCAAAAAGCAGCAGCAAAACTGTGGTCGGATCGTTGGTGTTGACCATAAGCTAGTTAATCTACGGTAATTCTGATGACTTACTGTAAATTAAGTTTAAGTTAAGAATAAATTAAAACTAACAATAAATACTTCAGTGCGGTCAAAATTTTCGCCAATAACTTGAGTGAAAATCTCTAGGGCTTACTAAATCTTGGGTTATGAGCCTGCTAGGTAGTCTTTCAGCAGTCGCTCAATGTTCGTATCTAGAACGCCTGAAAGTGCAACCAAATCTGCTTCTGTTGGACTTTCATCGCCGTTCATTAAATGATCAAGCCGTTCGACTGGAATACCGCTCGTCTGGGCAATTTTTTGTAACGATGGATAGCGCCCCGATTCGATGACAGCATGAATGGAGTGCGAGAACGACTTTGTCTTGGTATCAATCAGCAATCCATAGAGTAGTGCATTGAGTTCTTGAGCAATATGGACTTTGTCTCGCAGGGAAGCACGCCACTTGAGCCAGTAGAGGACATCATCAACGGTTAACTTAGCCCAGTAGTTAAACCTACGCTGAGGGTCTAGCAACTCCTCCAAGCCAACCTTCCCAGAAAGGTAATGATCAATATCTTCAACGCTGCGGCCTAAGTATCGAGCAACAGCTATTTTTCCTTCACCGCTGATGCTCCCTGTCTTTCGCCAACGATAAATAGTGCTTTGAGAACCCAGTTTCAGCTGCTGGGCTATCCACCGCAGCGATTTGTTTTCCTGTAGGCGATCTAAGAGTTGAATTAACCGCTGTTTCTCGTCGTCCACGTTCGCTCACACAACACCATTTGTTTCCATTTTCGCTTAGACATTGGCGTTAGTTGTCTGTTTCGTTTTAGAACATTTAGTGTTTGACGGTAAAACAGTAGTTGTGATAGAACAGGCATAGACATGACACGAACAAACTCCAATAGTTATTCGTGGCATTACCTAAAGCAAGTCTTGGAGAAATGGTTAGAAACAGATATAAATTTGCTGCTGCTTGTGAACAAGAGCTAATCGTCTTTGGTGCTTCAAGACCGGGTTACTCGGCTCAAAATGTACACGACTGGATTGACTTCATGAAGTCTCAAGGTATAGGGCGGGTTTGCTGCTTACTTCCTGATACCCAGTTAGCTCGTTACTCGGATCTACTTGGAATCTACCGAGAGGTATTTGGAATCGGTCAGGTGTGTTGGGCACCTATTGAAGACTTTCAACTCGCTGAGCGTGAAACCTTGCTCCAGAAGATTCTGCCGTTCTTAGCAACAGCAGACCAGCTTGGTGAGAAGGTGGTTGTCCACTGTTCGGGTGGGATTGGACGAACCGGACAAGTTCTAGCTGCCTGGTTAGTGAGTGGACGAGGGTTATCTAACTCAGATGCAATTGCGGCTACCAGACGCACTGGGAGAAATCCTTATGAAGCGGCAATTGTAGCTTTGCTCAAAGGTCGCAATCCGTGGAAAGTCGTAGGAGAGCTTAACGCACTTTTGGATGATTGTCGTGACGCCAATAGGAATGAGTGAGCGTCTGTTGAATGAGTGATATCAAGCCCAGTTAATTAGTGATGATTCCCACATCTGTGCAAAAACCGGAAAACCCTCTTTCCCTCTGCCCCCAGCAAAGCTGCGTTCTTAATGATAAGTGTTTGACCGGACATGATATTACTCTACTTAGAAGAAACTCTGGTTTATCCAGGTCAAGACTATCAAGGTTGTACTGTTTCAACAATTGGTGAAGAAAAACCTTGCAATCCGAGGTTGGCTGGACGCGGTCGTAATTGTTTTATTAAATTGATGGGAATCTCAAGTTACCTTTTCCTAAAAAGATGATAGAAGCCGTTCCTGCCAATCAGAATTCTGGTGATGTCTTGTCCATATAGATATAAGCATGGAATATTTCCCTCTTACACCAATCATTCGTGGATGACTTGTTTATCTTGATTGGTGCAAGCTCTGAGTTATTTTACTCTGTTTGAACTAATAAAGGAGATGCCCTAATAATTCAGAACAAAAACTACCTATCCGGAAACTAAATTAAGACTTTATGAACTATTCATATTGAATTCTGATAATTTCATAGGCTTTGATGTACTTGAGTACTGAAATATACAGCTTTCCTAGAGCTTTTGTATTAAACCAATGAGATTGAACAATATAATTTTTCATTAAAATACTCAGAATGAGGTATCAATTTGCCAAATAGCTATGACATAATCATCAAAGATTAAAAACTGGTTAACTAAAGATTAATCAAAGGAAATTGCTACCAAAGTAGAGCTTGTGAAAAACTACGGTGAAATTAGTCTAAAGTACATTTGTATAGTTATATTTACGTCAGCCTCTACAGGGGTGGCGTAAAGTGAAACATAAAGTTCTAGCAGTAATGTCCCTTGCTAAAAAGTGGGGTCATCGCTTTGATGAAGTGTTCTCACGGCAAATCCTAAGTCAAGACTTTCAAATTTATTTAGGAGGATTGCTGGGCGAAAGCGATTGCCCGAAGGGCAGTGCGCAGAGCGCAATCACAAAAGCCTTACTTTTTGAACAATACGCTGTGGGATAAAACGAAGCTACATAACCGACGTTTAGACGTTATGTACCAGTGTCGCCAAACCAAACGACAGCACGACTTCACCTTCATCGTTGATAAATCAGGTTTTTGTGAAATCGGTAAGACACACAATGAGCTAGTGTTCTTAACAACTTAGTTGTATGACCAAGTGTGAGAACTGACCTTAGATTTGGTGTTTTGCCAACATACCAGTTTGCTAGCGCAAGGTAAAGAACACCCATATATGTGTCAAGAAAGCAGATATGGTCCTGCATAGGACTGCGTTGGATTGCCATTCAGTTGAATGCCATACCGAGGACGGGAGCAATCGAAGTTGATGACTTGCTCACTAATGCTCCAATTGAGTCAGTGAGCACTACCCAAGTAGCGCTTCTTTGCTTACACGGTGGCGGTGGTTGTATTCACTCAATCCAATGGTTTGCGCTGGGTAATTTTTAGTGGCAAGTTGCAGATATATTTACCTGAGTTTGCACTATTTGTGGCGTTGGTGGTACTGCTGTGGAGTAGTATTTGGCATCTCTATAAGACGGAATGTACTTTTGCTGACATGGATTAGGTGTGTGATTGAGGTAGGAGTTTAGATAGATGTCGGATACGGTTATTCGAGTTGAAAACTTAGCTAAGAAGTACGTCATTACACATCAGGAAGAGGGAAGTATTCGTTACAAAACATTTCGTGGGGCGATAACTAATGCGACGAAGTCCTTTGCTGGTGCGCTCAACCCCCATCGTGCAAAGAACAAAGCAAACGCGAGCCGGGAAGAATTTTGGGCACTTAAAGATGTGTCGTTTGAGATTAAGCAGGGCGATCGCGTTGGTATTATGGGGCGTAATGGGGCAGGGAAATCAACACTACTGAAAATTCTCAGCAGAATTACCGAACCAACAAGCGGCTCTATCCGAATTAAGGGGCGAGTTGCCAGTTTATTGGAAGTGGGAACGGGGTTTCATCCAGAGCTTACTGGCAGGGAAAATATTTTTCTCAACGGTGCAATTCTGGGAATGAGCAAGGTAGAAATTCAACGCAAGTTTGATGAGATTGTGGCGTTTGCAGAGGTGGAGAAGTTTTTAGATACGCCTGTCAAGCGGTACTCATCAGGGATGTATGTGCGGCTTGCTTTTGCAGTAGCTGCGCATTTAGAACCTGAGATTTTAATTGTAGATGAAGTTTTAGCGGTAGGAGATGCACAGTTTCAGAAGAAGTGCTTAGGAAAAATGGAGGATGTAGGGAAGGAGGGGAGAACAGTTTTATTTGTCAGCCATAATATGGCGGCTCTAGAGAGTTTATGCGACAAGGGAATTTTATTAAAGTCAGGTAAAGTTTTGACACAAGGTCAAGCACGAAATGTCGTTAAAGAATATATCAAATCTTATGAGTCTTCCCATGAAATTCATATTTCACAAAGAACTGATAGACAAGGAAATGGTTTATTAACAATAACAGACTTCGATTTATTAACTGATGATAAAAAGTTGGCTTTTAATACTTTAAGCTGCGGTCAGCAAATACTTTTTCAAATCAAATATCAAAGTAAAATTAATGATTTTTATGGAAATTTTCAGATTAGTATTTATGATGAATATGAACTACGTATATTAGCTTTGAATACAAGTACTGTAAATCAACTTCCTCTAAAATTATCAGCAAAGGGACAAATTACAGTTGGCTTATCAAAAGAATTTTCTCTTAGTCCAGGACAATACACCGTTAATGTTTCTGCGTTTATTAATGAAGAGATGGCAGATTACGTCCAAGGAGCAATAATCTTTAATGTAGTAGAGGGCGACTTTTTTGGTTCAGGGAAACTTCCTACAGTTAGCAGCCAATGTTTAGTAAAACAATTCTGGGCATTTGAGAAAATATAAATAAGGAATGTGAATTATGGATAATACAATAAATTTAGAAGAAGTAAATTTTTCCTCTATGTCATTAGTAGATCCCGTTGGAGTAGTTTTCTCATGGAGGGGTCGTTTATTTCGAGCAATTTCTTATGAAGAGGTTGAAAATATTAAGGCAATGTTTGACTGCGGAATGATTGATGCTCTCGTGAATAAAAACCTTTTTCCAAGAACCTGGATAACCAGCTATAAATTGGATGGTTATGGATTAATTGTAGAACACGAAAAGATACCTGCTGTTAACTATCCCTATGAGTGGAGTTTTTTAATGTTAAAAGCTGCAGCAATTGCAGTTTTGCAGGTTAATTTAGTAGCAAATCAATATGGATACCAAACAAAAGATTGTCATGGTTATAACATAATTTTTGATGGCTGTTATCCTAAATTTGTTGATTTAGGAAGTTTTGTAAAATTAGGTGAACCAGGCTCGAATTGGATTGCGTATGAAGAGTTTATAAGATTTTATTACTATGTACTCAGTATTTGGAAAGATGGAAGTTCATATCTGGCTCGTAGAGCGTTAAGTTCTGATTACGAAATGCTTAATCATGACGAATTCTATATTTATAGATATACTTATTTGATTTCCAAAATTTTGAAAAATACAAAAAAATATATATCTAAAATTGCAAAGTATTTAAATATAAAATCACATATACTATCTGATGAATTTGGTTTAAAAAATTTAAATAATATAAGTTTTGTTTCAAAAAAAATTGAAAATATGCATTTCAATGATTTTGGTATTTATAAAAAACCTATCAAAAAAATGCATATAAATTTTGATACAAAACTCTCTCAAGAAATTAGCAAAATTATCAATATTTATGATATTGAAAAGATAACATATTTTTCTGCTGTCTATGAGTTGTCTAAATTAATAATAGAAAAAACTAACATCAAACAAATGGTTTGTGTTAATACTGATGAACATGAAATTGATAAAATTTATGAACTATCTAAAACAAATTCTATAGATTTCCAAGATAAAAAAATACTGCCAGTTTTGTTAAATTTTTTACTTCCTGTTAGCAATTACAGTGCATATCCAAACAACTTACCATACTGCAAAGGCAGGTTCCTATCTGATGCAATCATCTCATTATCAGGGATTGATTATGCTATTTCACTAGGATTTAGCATTGATTATGCTTTAAAGACGATTGCCCAGTATACTAAAAGGTATGCCTTAATAGGATTTAGTACGTGCGATAGTAACGAAAATAAACAAAGTGGTCGCACTATTCCTGAATGGCACATAAAAGATTTTTGTAGAGACAAGTTTCAGCAATATTTTGAATTGCTTTTAGAACAAAAAATAGATGATAAGCTTATCCTTTTTGGGAAGAAGTTTGTCGAGAAGCCAAATAATAAGCGTCAAGAAGATTGTGATGGTTCCCTAACTGAACCTATTCCACTCAAAGGGGGGTAAATAAAGTGATTCACAAAATTACCTATCACGACAAGCTACTAGCCGTAATTGTCTCCAGTAAATTTAAAGAGCCAGGCATTCATTTCTTCACTCCGAACGACCTTTCTCAACAGCTAGCTTATATGCACCACCCCACAGGGAAAGCCATTCAACCCCATGTCCACAACCCTATACTTCGTGAAGTGCAATATACCCAAGAAGTTTTGTTCATCAGAAAAGGCAAGCTGCGCGTAGACTTCTACAACAACCAGCAGGATTACCTGGAAAGTCAAATTCTAGAACCTGGTGATGTCATCCTTTTAGTTACTGGTGGGCATGGCTTTGAAGTACTTGAAGAAGTCGAAATGATTGAAGTCAAGCAAGGTCCCTACGTGGGTGAACAGGACAAAACCCGATTCATCGGCATCACCGCAGAGCAAGCCAAGATAGTTAAGTAGAGTCAGTCATGAACCCAATTCCAGTCAACGAGCCACTACTAGACGGCAAGGAGAAGAAATACTTATTTGAGTGTATCGAAACCGGTTGGATTTCTTCTGAAGGACCATTTGTCAAACAATTTGAACAGCAGTTTGCTGCCCATATGGGACGCAAATATGGTATTGCTGTCTGCAATGGTTCTGTTGCTCTCGATGCGGCAGTTGCAGCATTAGGAATTGGTTCTGGGGATGAGGTTATTCTGCCCACATTCACAATTATTTCCTGTGCAGCTGCCATTGTCCGTGCTGGCGCTGTGCCAGTGGTGGTAGATTGTGACCCCCACACCTGGAATATGGATGTTAGCCAACTTGAGGCGAAAATTACACCCAGGACAAAAGCAATCATGGTTGTCCATATCTACGGACTGCCCGTAGATATGGAGCCAGTGCTAGCCTTGGCTGAAAAATATGGGCTGCAAATTATTGAAGATGCAGCTGAGATGCACGGTCAAACCTATAAAGGACGCCCTTGTGGTAGTTTTGGCGCTATCAGTACCTTTAGCTTCTACCCCAACAAGCATGTCACAACTGGTGAGGGGGGAATGCTGCTCACCGATGATGAAAAGCTGGCGGAGCGCTGTAGTTCTTTACGCAATTTGTGCTTTCAACCCCAAAAACGATTTGTCCACGAAGAATTGGGCTGGAACTTTCGGATGACCAATTTGCAAGCGGCTCTTGGCGTTGCACAGTTGGAACGACTTGACGAATTTGTAGCTCGTAAATACCACATCGGGCAACGATACACAGAACTTTTATCAGACATCCCTGGCTTACAGTTACCTGTTCCAAAAACTGACTATGCCGAGAATATTTATTGGGTGTACGGCTTGGTTTTGAATGATCAAGTGCCTTTTGATGCAGAAGAGGCTATGCGGCGTTTAGCCAAGTATAAAATTGGCACTCGTCCCTTTTTCTGGTGTATGCACGAGCAACCTGTATTCCAAAAAATGGGTTTATTTGATGGAGTGTGTTGTCCTGTAGCAGAAAGAATCGCCCGTCGTGGTTTCTACATCCCTAGTGGGATGGCATTGACAGATGAACAAATGGAACGGGTGGCAATAGCAGTCAGAGAGATTTTTAGTTGAGTGTTGCATTATTCCTTTTGATTCAGAAAACTCAGTTCCTTTTTATTCTGGATTGTACTTCAAGCTTAGGTATTGACTATTATGAGTGTCTTTGGCAACTATGCCCGCTACTACGATTTGCTCTACCGCGATAAAGACTACGTGGGAGAAGCTGAATTTATTCATCGGTTAATTCAAACCTATGGACCAGATGCACAAAATATTCTAGAGCTAGGTTGCGGTACAGGTAACCATGCTGTTCTCTTAGCAAAAGAAGGATACCAAATTCACGGGGTGGATTTTAGTCACCAGATGTTGCAAAAAGCAAGCGATCGCCTCTTACAACTCCCTCTAGACTTAGCCTCTAAACTAAAATTTTCCCACGCAGATATCCGCCACATTAAGCTTAATCATACTTTTGATGTTGTCCTATCCCTATTTCATGTCATTAGCTACCAGACAACGAATGAGGACATTCTAGCAGCTTTTGCCGCTGTCAAAGAACATTTAAAGCCAGGTGGAATTTTTATCTTTGATGTTTGGTACGGACCAGCTGTATTGAACCATCGCCCGAGTGTCCGAGTCAAGCGACTAGAAAATGAAGAAATTAACGTCACTAGAATTGCTGAACCTGTGATGCATCCTAATGAGAATTTGGTGGATGTTAACTATCAAGTTTTCATCAAGGATAAAAACAGCGGTGCTGTCGAGGAGCTTCAAGAAACCCACCTAATGCGTTACCTATTTAAGCCGGAAATAGAATTGCTGTTGCAGGAATTTCAGATGACGTTACTTGAATATCAGGAGTGGATGACTAACCAAGAACCAGGCTTCGATACTTGGGGAGTTTATTTTGTAGTTCGTGCATAAAATGTAACAATCATGAAAAAGTCGTGCTCTATATTTTTCTACGAAGGTTATGTTGGTGTTGCACCAACAATTATCAATTTAGCAAAAAGCCTTAATAATTGTGGGTTTTATGTAAATATTTATGCTACAGAAAATGAATATCCATATCCACAAGAAATGGGTGAAAAAATCAAAATCACTTACTTCAAGAAGGCTAGTCAGTTTTTTATTTTTACTATTTTAATGAAAATTTTTTATAAATTTCATTTAAGTAGTTTAGTTCCAGTGATGGAAACAGTTTTATTTGTATTTCAATCTTTAAGAGAAGTATTAAATTGCAATTGTATTGCCGATAATATTAGTATAGGAGTTGATACAAATGGCTCTATAACAGCATTTTTGCAATCTTTTTTGTTCAGAACAAAATTTATTTATCTATCGTTAGAGTTAAATAATCCAACCCATTTTAGAAGATTTGCTAAGCTTATAAACATACTTGAGCGTTTAGCATATAAAAATTCAGAAGCCATAATTGTTCAGGATCAAGACCGATTTACAACTCTTTGCGATTACAATCAATATCAGCATCCTAAAGTATTCTATTTACCAAATTCAGTCACTGCATATGATTCCATAGCTCAAGTTGAAGTATCTGAGAACTATTTTAGAAAGATATTTAATTTGAGCAGTCAAGATTTTCCATACATTGTTATTCAAGCAGGCATGATTGATGATGTAGTGTTTTCACAATCGTTGGCTAAAGCTTTTACATCTATTAAAGGATGTGCTCTAATATTTCATGAAAGAGTTAAGAGAGAAATATACGATCCCTATCTACAGAAATTACAAGAAATTAATTCAGTAAACTTATTTTTATCACTAGTTCCATTGCCTTATGAACAAATTGATAAAATCTATGCTTCTGCAACTATAGGCTTGGCATTCTACAGAAACATTGATAATAACTTTTCTCAAATTGCGATGGCATCAGGAAAATTAGCCCATTACTTGAAGCATGGTAAACCGATATTAGTTAACAATCTGGAATCTCTATCAAGATTAGTGGAGAAATATCAAATTGGTGTGGTAATACAAGAACCATCAAACTCTTTAGAGATGGAACTAGCGATACAAAAAATTTTAGATAATTATGCTTTTTACAGCAGAAATGCAAAGATTTGCTTCGAGGAAGAGTTTGACTTTGCCAAAAAAGTTCAGCCTGTATTGTCTTTGCTCGCGAATTTGTGATCTTTACTAAGAAATGTACAACGCAGCGTAACAAACCTCATCGTAATAGGTGTTGAAAAATACTCCTTCTTGAGAACCGTGAACTTGGTTATCGCTAACATCCAGGTTCAATACAATTTGCTGAGGTGGCTTGGTGTATGACTCTAAAAACAAAAAGGTTTGACAAGAAATTCTGATTCTTTAGTTAATACATTAACAAAGGTTTTTTTAAAAAGTAAAAAGTAAAAAGAGAATCCCCATAAATAAATTTAGGGGATTTAATAAAGACACCTTGTTTCATCGCACTACGTGTCTCGTTCGCGCAGCGTCCCGTAGGCATAACAAATCTTTATTTTCTTTCCATAAATAAATTGAGGGGCTTGTACCATTTCTTTTCTTTTAACTTTTAACTTTTAACTTGGAGCGAAGCGACGGTCAAGAGTAATTTAGATACCTTTGCCCTGGAATAATAAATATAATAAATATAAATATATTGTTAATATAAACATATTATTATTCAATAATACTGAATAATCAGCGGTTGGCATCCTCCTGCAGACTGATACCAAACAAAAGCTAAATTACAAAAATCCCAAATTTTTAATTATAACCGCCGAAAGATTTATACTTCTTAACAGCTTTCTAACATCTGGGAATATACCCTAATCCCCAAATTGCAACTATGGAAGCGTATGATGTTGTGATTATTGGCGCTGGTCACAATGCACTTGTTTGTGCCGCCTATCTACTCAAAGCTGGGTACAGCGTCCTGCTCCTGGAGGCGCGTTCAATTCCTGGTGGCGGTTCGACGACTGAAGAACTTATGCCGCAAGAAGCGCCTGGTTTTAAATTCAACCCCTGCGCGATTAATCACCTATTTATTTTTCTTGGTCCAGTTATACAAGAATTAGAATTACACAAGTACGGTTTGGAATATCTTTCCTGTGATCCGGTCGCCTTTTGTCCTCATCCTGATGGCAAGTATTTCTTAGCTCATAAGTCCGTTGAAAAGACTTGTGCGGAGATTGCCCGTTACAGTCAAAGAGATGCCCAAAAATACGCCGAATATATCGAATTTTGGGAACGGTTTATCAAAGCGGTTACACCCTTTTTCAATGCAGCACCAAAGTCAATTGTTGACATTGCTGGTAACTACGGTCTGAAACATCTGCAAGACTTCTTCTCAATTCTAGGTGGTCCCAACACGACTCTAGATTTAGTTCGCACCCTGCTTAGCAGTCCGATAGATAATATCAACGAGTATTTTGATTCTGAATTTGTCAAAGCACCCCTTGCCCGACTATCTGCGGAACTGAGTTCGCCTCCGTCCCAAAAAGCGATGTCCTTTGGGGCAATGATGTTGGCATTGCGTCACAACCCCGGTATGGCGCGTCCACGCGGCGGTACTGGCGCACTCACCGATGCTTTAGTAAATTGCGTGACAAGTCTTGGTGGTGTTATCCTCACGGATCAAAAGGTTGAGAAAGTGTTGGTGGATGACGGTAAAGCTGTGGGTGTGCGGGTTGCTGGCGGCAAAGAATATCGTGCTAACAAAGGTGTCATCTCAAGTCTTGACGCCAAGCGGTTGTTTTTGCAACTCATGGATACAAGCGATGTGGATAGCGCCGATGCGAACTTACGAGACAGATTAGACCGTCGCATCATCAACAATAACGAAACAATTCTCAAGATAGATTGTGCTTTATCTGAACCGCTGCGCTTTGAACATCACCAACACAAAGATGAGTATCTCATTGGTTCTATTCTGATTGCAGATTCTATGAACCATGTGGAACAAGCTCATAGTGAGATTACTTTGGGTAAAATTCCCGATGAAAACCCGTCAATGTATGTGGTGATGCCTACAGGACTTGACCCCTCAATGGCACCAGAAGGCAAGCATACATTATGGATAGAGTTTTTTGCGCCTTATCAAATTGCCGGTGCAGAAGGTACAGGGTTGAAGGGGACAGGGTGGACGGATGAACTGAAAAATAAAGTTGCTGATAAGGTGATTTCTAAATTGGCAGAGTATTCGCCCAATCTCAAACACTCCATTATTGCCCGTCATGTGGAAAGTCCGGCGGAACTGGGAGAACGCTTGGGGACTTACAAGGGTAACTACTACCACATCGACATGACTCTAGAACAAATGCTGTGCTTCCGTCCTCTACCAGAGTTGGCTAATTATAAAACTCCGATTGATAATTTATATCTCACAGGTGCGGGAACTCATCCAGGTGGTTCCATTTCTGGCTTACCAGGACGCAACTGTGCGAAAATGTTTTTGCATACTCAGGAACCATTGACACAAACACTGAAAGATGCAGGAAATTCGATAAAATCTACCGTTGCAACGGTTTTTGGTCGCGAATGATCAGTTTGTAGTAAGTGCTTAGGCGCTTACTACAAGCTTAAGTGTCATGAAACATCTTCCTATGTGAGCAAGCAAACGTCATACTCCTTACCGATGACAAGGATAAGTGAAAATTGATGTAATAAAAATGCTGTTGTCAGTGCTGGAGCCATGACTGAGCGGGTTTTAATTATTGGAGGGCGGGGGCGGATCGGCAGTAGTGTTGCCCAAGACATTCTCTCCCATACACAGGCAGAAGTAACAATCACTGGACGCACCCCAGATCATGGAATGAATGATCCGCGAGTGCAATTTTTGGTGTTGGACTTGGCAGACGTGGAAAAATTGAGGAAGGCGATCGCCTCTACCAATTTGGTGGTTCACTGTGCTGGTCCTTTTCACTACCGAGATGCCAATGTTCTGAAAATCTGTATAGAACATGGCGTCAACTACGTCGATGTCAGTGACCACCGTTCTTATACTAGTAAAGCTCTAAAATATCATGATGCAGCCATTGCTGCGGGTGTCACAGCGATCGTTAACACTGGCATCTTCCCCGGCATTTCTAACAGCATGGTACGCCAGGGCGTTGAGCAATTCGACACAGCCCAAAAGATTCATTTAAGTTATTTGGTGTCTGGTTCTGGTGGGGCTGGTGTCACTGTCATGCGGACAACTTTTTTAGGGTTGCAAAAGCCTTTTGAATCTTTAATAGATGGTCAATGGCAGATGGTAAAACCTTACAGTCAGCGCGAAACTATTGACTTTCCATCTCCTTATGGACGGACCGGAGTTTACTGGTTTGATATGCCAGAAACCTTCACACTGCCTCATGCTTTTCCCTCTGTGAAAAGCGTCATTACCAAATTTGGTTCAGTTCCCGATTTTTACAATCACATGACTTGGATAGCTGCTCACGTTTTTCCTAAACAATTAATGCAGCGTCGTGCCATGATAGAATTTTTGGCATATGTCAGTCATTTTATGACCGATGTAACGAATCGCTTCAGTGGTATTGGAGTAGCTGTTCGCTCAGAAATTACAGGTCGTAAAGATGATAGAGAAGCAGTCTTTTGCTCTAGTTTAGTGCATGGAAATACTGCCGTGGCTTCTGGTTGTGGCACGGGTAGCATTGCTCAATTGTTACTAGATGGCAAGCTGAAAAAACCTGGTGTGTCACCTGTGGAAGAAGCACTGCCAACTGATTTGTTTGAGCAAGCAATGCAAAGCCGAGGCATTAAGATTAGTCACAATTGGTTGTAAAAATAGTAAAACTTTGCACGAAAATCATGTGAAACGAGTATCTACATATTTCTTAACTTTGAATTTTAAGCGTCTTCCAGAAGGTCTGCACAAACGTCTAGCCTAACCGTAGGGCATATTTTGAATGAGCGAATTTTGAATGAGCGAATTGTTAATGTATCCTCTGGTAGAAGGCAGAGTTACACCTAAACAAGTAGGATTCCTCTGAAACTCTGATTTTTAAGTAAGTATTTATCTCTACTTACGCTGGAAAAATATCATAACAAAGAGGGTAGTGCAATGCAGATAATTCTAGGAATTGTAAATAAAGCATTACGCCAAAGCATCGTTGTTTTAGGGTTGATGCTTTTAATGAGCGTGTCGGGTTTATTTTTTTTTGTTCAGCCTAGCTATGCATTAGGATTTACAACTGAAAAACCAACATTTCCATCCGAGAAACTCACACCGGAACAAAAGATTGACCGTGCTTACGAATATAACAGAGCTGCTGGCCTTCGTGAAGAAGACAGACAACAGGCTTATGAACAAGCAGTAAAAGATGCTGCAACCCCTGAGGAAAAGGTTTACGAAAGGAATGTGAAGGATTCGCAGCCGAATTTGATTGATAAAGCTGGAGAACTGGTTGAGAAAGTCACAGGTAAGTAGCAGTAGGAGAAGATGAGGAAGTTATCTCCCCAAGAGTGTGAGCGTGAATGAAGGCTGAAAATTAATGTTTGTTTGAGCTTCTGAAGCTATCATATTGCAGAACTTCAGAGGCTTTTCTATGGGGTGGCTCCTTAGACCTTAGTAGCAACAAGCCCTCTAGTACACCAAGTTTCCACTACCGCGCAGCTGACGTAAGGAATTTATACAATAAGGGCAGTCGCAGCTAAATAACTGAATCGCAGCATTGCTTTCCTCCTCACTAAAGTCCAGCATGGCAACCTTGCTGTCTGATGGTAGCTGAGAGATAACCGTCGATTTAGGTGCAGGGGGAGCTCCTGGATTTCTCTGTGAATCTTTAATGCAAACAAAAGCGTAGTTACCGTGGGGATGAGTGATACAGGTACGACCGTGATTTGTGTGCATTAATCGCTGGGTCGTAGTAGCCGCGTGGGCGGGATTGATGACTGCCAATGTAGACATCAGCGATGTAAAGATTGTGGAAGTGGAAAGCAAATTCAGTACAAGTTTTTTGTTCATGGCTTCCTTGAAAAACGTGCCTGACTGCTCAGGTTATTCTATTCACTATCAAAGTAAAAGTGAATATTTTCCTCGAATATAGGACTCATATTTGATTTTTGTGAAAGTGCCTGCGCTTGCGCTTAAAAAGTCCGTACACCTCTACGTCCCTTATTTCCTGTTGCCTTTTGCCTACCTCTACGAGCCAATTCAGAAATCAAACCGGATTCTTATAGCTGATCGCAGCTTCACACCGTAAGCAGACAATGCAGCCTTTAGTGGTTCAAATCTAAAGATTTTATTAAATAGCTACTGAAGAAAGATAGGTAAAAAATGTTCTTTTTTGCCATCCCACAAGATTTTATAGTTACATTTTTTGTTATCTGTCTTAACTGTCCGTCAATGGAAGAAATTAATTGCTTAACTGTCTTAACTGTCCTTGACAAATGACTGGAGGTGTATAAATATCCATTTATAAGCTGTTACTATCAAATCATTAACTGAGATTTGGTACTCAGCCGAAAAATAAGCAATACAATTCAAGGCACTTAAATTAATACCTTTGCTAACAACTGAGGTAATCTAACTTTTGCCAAAATAGCCTAATACAAGCGTATGCTGAACTATTAGGAAAGACGTAAAATCCTCATCTAGACAGACAAGACACTATAAACTCTTTCCACAAACAAATACAGGAGTTTATGGATTTAATTTTATGTCTGATGGCAAAAATAAGTATTTATTATTTAAGTTTTCTCTACGCTAATTTATCAAGATTGGCATAGAAGGTATTGCTTATGAATCTTATTCTTTTACAGGGTCAGTAATACAATGTCTATTTTCCTCCGTCAAGAAAATCTTCAGCACCTAAACAGCATTGTCCATGAAGGTAAAGTAGTCATCTTGGCTACAGATACCAATGGCAAGATTTGGTACACAGTCAAGCAAGATGGTTTTGAAGATAGCTACCTCAAACAACCAGCAGATGAGAGAATTGGCTGGGAAAACTGGGAAGCACTGGAATTACCTGATGAAGCAGACGATCAATCAGTAATTGAGAAAGAAACAGAGGAACTTACCTACCAGACAGATACGAGTAAGTTTATTTTCAAATCGCGCTACCAAACCCAGGATGAATCTGCTGTCGCCCCCGTACAACTAATTTCTGGACTAGGACATATTTACGTTTTTCGTCAGTCTAAATCTAATACTTTGTTCGTAGACCGCTTTGTTTTAGATGGAATGACTAATAAGCTTAACCGGAAGCTAGAAGTCAGGTTTAAACGCAGTAAACAAAAGCACAAGCCAATATCAAACATGAACAAAGGAGTTAATGGAATCCTCAATATTGACTCCTTAGATTTTCGTGATGCCAATGGTAACTTCTTCTATGAACCTACAACTGAATTGTGTTCAATAAATAACCTACATCAAGGCTGGTTCTCTGTTGTATTAGTACCCACCATTGAAAATGATATTTATCGCTGGCATATTTTCGCTTACAACAGTTCCACTCAAAAAGTTGAATTGACCACAATTCGCGCCTCGGAAGAAGGGTTGTTTGATGTGAAAGATTACACGATTTTTGAAGAGTCAGACGATATTCTCGTTCCGCGTCGAATTCCAGGTTTAATCAGGCGTACATTAGATATTACAGGTGTAATCAATGGGTTAGCTGCTACCAAATACGATTTGCAAAAGGAACAGCAAACTGAATCAGGAGAGAATCAACTCATTAAAACTAGCACCCGATTGCTGTTGGCTATTCCCACAGAGAAAGGAACCGCGGCTTTCAGCTTTGCCATTGCTGGAGATGGGACACTCGCACAAATCGACGAAACACCACAAACCACTATTATCCGCAGCAAACAGAAGGAAGTTCTTTTACCTTTGAACACCCTAGATGAAATCAAAGCTTTTGGCGATACAACTCCACCACCCCAAGGAATCATTACTGGGTTAGCAGTGGGAACTGATGAAGAAGATGCAGAAGATTTGGTGAAAATATCGACTGATGACAAAGCTAAAGAATTAAAAGATGGCGACCTGGTAAAAATCGCTGGTACGAGTAATTATCAAGGTCTTTATCGCACTCAAAAAATAGACGAGAATACCTTTGAAATTGAACTATCGCTGGATAAAGGACTTGGTTATTGGGAAAAAGAAGACGAAGAAGTAGGTGGATTAATTTTTGACGGCATGATTACTGCCTACGAAAAAACAGCTGATGGGAAATTGCGAGTTACCTGTCCCAATCATGGCTTAGAAAATGGCGATGAAGTGCAAATTACTGGCACAGATGTTTATAACGACACTTATCCAGTGCAGAAGATTGATGATACTCATTTTGTCATCCAACGCAAGTGGGTAACAAGAGAAGCCGTAAATGTCAAACTAAAATCTCAAAAGCGCCGCGGAGTAGTGTTTGATGGAGTCGATGATTATATTCAATTATCGCAGCCACTGCCAATTTTCTCTAGTTCATTTACTATTTCGATGTGGGTAAAAGTACCTCACAATTCTGATAAAGGTATATTATTGGGAGACAATCAACTATCAAACTCAATTAATGTTAATTTTGGAATTTTCGAGGGAAAACTGAGATTTGATTGGAACGGTGAACTACCACCAGATTTGCTTGGTTCAAAAGATTTAAGAGATAATCAATGGCATTTTATTAGCTTTGTCCGAGACCGGGAAAACAAGAAAATCTCCGGCTATATTGATGGTGTTCTTGATTTTGAACATTCTGGAGAAATTTCTGCTCGCGTTGCTGTTGTTGCTCATAGAATTGGATGTGATGGTCAAAAAGGAGTAGCCAATTTTAAAGGGCAAATTGCCAACCTTCGTATCTGGAAAATAGCACGTACTGCCGAAGAAATCAAAAACAGTATGTACCTACAACTGACTGGGAAAGAAGTCGGTTTGGTAGGATATTGGCGTTTGGGTGCTATTGCAGAAAACAAAGTCATTGACTTTTCAGTTAACAGCAACGACGGCATTGTGTATGGAGATGCCTATGTAAGTGCTGTAACGCTGAATCGCAAACTAGGAGATAATATAATTGACGCGGTTAAATATAGCAATTCTGAGCTAATTGCCATTAGTGAACGAGCAACATATCAAGAAAGCTTTGAATTCAAAGTTAATTCTTCAACTCCAGTTGCTCTTGACTATTTAAACAATGCAGATGGCAAAGATATAGACACCAAGATTTTTACTTTATCCTATTGGGGAAAAAGTAGCCGGAGTGCGGAAGAGAAAAAGCCCATCTCTGCTGTGCAGAATGAATTTGAAGAATTGGGCAATGGTTGGTATCGGGTATCTGCCAACGTTACAATCCCTGATGGGGTGAGTATGTTACGTAGCTTCGAGATTGATAATCTCCAAGGTGAATGGGAATCTCTGGAAATCCGCAAACATCGTATCAGTTTGTTGTCTGATAGCATTAGCGAGGCACATTACATTGACAGCGTAAATTTGACAGCCTTGGCTGATAAATATGAAAGCTTACGACAAAAATTGCAGCAGTTGGAGCAAAAAGAGCAAGAAGAAGTGGCTCTAATTATAGAAAAAAGGAAATTAGAACAGCAATTATCTGCTTTAGATAATCTGGAGGATACACAAACCAAAGTCAATAAACTTAGAAATGATATTTATCAGTTGGAAAAAGAGCAAAAGCCCCATCAAGCAGAAATAGACAATGTTTTCAATTATTGGTGTTTAATTATCAATCAAGGTAAGGGATACGCTCCAAATGTTTTGAAAGTAAACGAAAACAAATCAGCGGTGACAACACAACTGAATAATTCCTTGAGTGGTAACGTTGGAAAAATACAATTTTCATATTTAGAAAGCTTGGAAGATTGTAAGAAGATTATTAGTTCTGAGGACTGCCATTGGCGGATTTCAAAAATTGAAAATAACTATTATCGGCTGCAAAATAGAAAGACTAACAATCATCTAGAACAAGACGGCAGTAAAACAGTTGTAGCAAGAAAAAATTATCAACCACCAGAAACAGAATGGAGTAGCAATAAATGGTATTACGATGCTGAATGGCTGCTAGATAAGATAAATAAGGACTCCTGTTTTTACCGTTTGCAAAACAGAGAGAGTAACAAATCTTTGCAATGGGGCAGCAAGTCTAGTGTTACTGTCGGTAATTACATTGGAAAGGAGGAGCACTTGTGGCAAATCATATCTACTGGGCAAGTGATCAATCAATCTGCCATTAGTGATGCCCAAGATAACTTGAACAGGATACAGAAAGAAATCGAACAAAAACGTGAAGAGTTGCAGCCTTTGGAGGAAGTCCTTGCAGATGGTATAAACAAACAAGAAACTTGGAACAAACGTCTTGAAGAAGTTATCAATTTACTCAGCAGAGAAGTTCAACCAAAGTTAAATGAATTAAATACCAGCTTTGTTAATGGAGTTAAAACCATCGAGCAAACGCCACAAATCATGCCCCAAGTTGCTAAAGATGCTAAGGGATTAGTAACTCAAGCAGCTTTACTCGGTTTTGTGAATCCTGCCAGTCGGCTGAACGCGATTGAAACTTGCGAAGGTAACGTGCAACTGAGTTACTTCGATACCCAAGGTCGGATGCGGCAAACGAATTATGATGCTACTGCTGACGCCAGCAATACCGCCTTTGAACAGTGGATTCCTAATGAAGAACGTGTCTGCTTGAACTTTGGCAACAACAACAGTATCCTTCAGTTAATCGATGACGAGGGTCAAGCCCAAAGCTTAAATTTAAGCACAGACTGGACGATTGAAGCTTGGTTCTTTTATCCCTTACCAAAAACAGAACAGTGGAATACGTTAATTGCTGCCAAGGGATTAAATAGCGATGGTGATCGCCACATTCTAGTTAACAATCAGAAACAATTGGGAATTTATCTCTCAAACGATCCCTTTGAGCAAAAATTTTACGATAGTGGCTTCAATATGGAGGTGTTGCCCAATGGATGGCATCACATCACTGCCGTTGGTCGAGGAGATACCACTTTGTTCTATATTAATGGTGACAAAGTTGGCGATACTAAAGCCAAAGCCATAGCAGATGCACAAGCGAATTTCAACAAAAGCAACAATGATGCCTCCGCCAAGCAAAAGCTTGAGGACATCAAGAAAAAAGCAATTTTGAAAGTTACAAGCAATATTGACTTCATCGCCAATTTAGAAACAGGTACACAACAATTCGGAAAACTAGCAGAAGTCCGCATCTGGGGAGTTGCCCTCACTGACGAAGAGGTTGCAGTCAACAGCAAAACACTACTTAGTGGCAATGAACCGGATTTGTTAGCTTACTATCCTATGACCGAGGCTACAGGTGAAACAGTCCGCGACCATTCTGGGAATGGAAATAATAGCACGGTATCTGGTGCAAATTGGTGGGGTTGTGCAGCACCTATTGGCAAGCCCGAAAACCCACCGATAAATCTTCAAGATGCTGTCGTCTCTAGCGAATACAGCACCCTTACCATCGACCCCACGACTAAAGGCAAGTTGGCAATCATGCGACGGTTCTTTGCCTATCCTGCCACCGATGGAGCAGTGTTGTTACCAGATAAGCGCATTGAAGCTTTAGAACTCAAATGGATTGGTAACGCCCAGTTTGCCCCCACTCTCTTAGGCTACATTGAAGGAGCGCCACCCGTACCCAGTGAAAACTTAACGGTGGAATATGAACCCGCAGACGATTATAACGGTGCAACTTCGGTAGAACTTAGCATGTCTGAAGATGTCGGTTTTAGTTGGAATAGATCGCAAGATTGGGGTTTAGGAGCAAATAGAGAACTCTTTGTCGGAATAGATAAAGAAGGCCAAGCAGGTTTGGGGGCAACAGAAAAGATTTATGCTGTCCGTAAGGGTTTAAAGAGCAACTTGGACTTCAGCTACCAATTCCAAAATACCAGTGACGTTACTTCTAGTTCATCCCTGGGTAAGACGGATAAATTAGAACTGCATGGTGATTACGAACAAGAAGCTAAATTTCCCCATCTTGGCAAACGATTCATTCCCAAAAACGTAGGCTATGCTTTGGTTGCCTCTGCATTGGCAGATGTGTTTATCACCCGACTTGCCCGTACTGGTAAAATGGTCGGTCAGCAAGTCCAACCTGTTGATGGTATTCCCCCCGATGTCAACACCATCACCTTTTTAATCAATCCAGCATACACCATCAACGGCAGCTTAGATGGGTTGACCGGTAGCAGTGCCACAAGCGATCGCTTCTTTAAGCACGTTCCCGAAATGCGATCGCAGTATGGTTCTTTGTATCCCGCTAGCTATTACCGTCTACAAGAGGCTTATGACCTCAAAAGACAAATCGAAGCCGAGGATAAGCGACGCGAATCTTACTTTTTTAACTTTAACGTCCGGACGCTTAATGAAATCTCTTTGAACCGCAATATAGACAGCGGTGAGGCACCGGCTGCCATTGGAGTACAACGAGAAGAAGACAAACCTGATACCGAGTTGACAGAAGAGGAAAAGAAAAAGGCCGAGGAGGAAAAAGCTAAACAGGCGCAAGCCGAAGCCGGTACAGCCATCAAGGAAAGTAGCAAAGCTGCACAGCAGAAACAGAAAGAAATCGAGAGCAAAATTAGCGACCAAAAGAAACGAGTGCAAGCCAAAGAAAGTTTTGCAAGTTGGCAAAAACGTATGGAAGCTATTCAAATTCGAGCTGGCAAGCGCAACATCGTCAATACCTATGTTTGGGATGCTGACGGGGGACTGCGAACTGAGCAACAAAGCTTTGCCAACACCGTAGAGCATACCATTGGTGGCTCTTTTATCCTGAATGCAGGTTTGGGTCCTGAAGGGAAAGGAGTTTTATTTGGTGTAGCAGCAGAGTTAACAGCCCAAACTACTTTCAATTTAACCCAAACCATGAGTAAAACAGAATCTCGCAGCGAAGGATGTCAATTAATCGTAGATTTACATGGTGTGGAATCTCGCGGGATTACTGACTACAACGACAACCCGATTTTGCCAGGGGAAAAAGTAGACCGCTATCGATTTATGAGTTTTTATCTCGAAGGTAGTACAAAAAACTTCCAAGATTTCTTTGGCTACGTGGTTGATCCAGAATGGTTAGCCAGCAATGACGAAGAAGCAAGGGCTTTACGCCAAGCACAAGCAGGCAAACCTAATAAAGCTTGGCGAGTGTTGCACCGCGTCACCTACGTGGAACGTCCGGCACTAATGGGTTTTGGTCAAAATGTGCGTAAATTGCAGGCTGCGGGTGAGAGTTCTGAAAATCAAGAACTACTCGATAAAATTGCCAAGTTGGAGGAAAACAACCGAAAACTAGAGGAGAAACTTGATAAAGTCCTCAATTTGCTACAACAGCAGAAATAGTTGATGATTCAGGGAGGAGGAAAATTTCCTCCCTTAACTGTATTGGGGTTGGGTTCAACAGTTTTTGGTAGGTCTGGTTGAACCACTGGTGTAGTTTAATCAGCTAACACCCAGAGCATAGAAAAAAGATTTTTAGCAACAATTATTCACTAAAGTTTTGTAAAAATAGTGCTGGTTTCTATGACTTGAATGATTGTCAAACAGACAGCAGCTTTGATAACGAGATAAGCCAAAAATTAAACATTTGACTCGTCCAAATGTTCTAATAAAGAGCGATACAGGTTGATGATATGACTGTCAGCCAAGCTGTAATAGACGTTTCGACCTTCTCGACGATAACTGACTAAACGCATCACTTTTAATAATCGCAGTTGATGGCAAACTGCTGATTCACTCATCTTCGTTAATACTGCTAGATCGCAAACACACAACTCTTGGGAAGCCAAAGCTGATAAGAGGCGTAGACGGTTTGTATCTGCCAGCACCCCAAAGATTTCTGCCATTTGCTGTGCTTTATCTGTAGCTAAGATTTCCGCCTGAGTTGAGCGTACATTATCTAGATGCACGACATGGGTGTCACAGGTTGGTGCGTCAGAACTTTGGAGTAAGTCCAAGCCCTGCTTTTCCTTGTGCTTGTTCATAGCAAGTTTCTTTTAGCCAATGGTTATCAGTATCAATATTAACTAAATTATTAACTAAAATTTCAATATTGAACAGTTGAATAGTTGCTCAATTGTTGTATTAAAATAATGGCAGTTATCCTTGTCGCCTTTGTTATAAAGCTGCCATGACTCAAACTCCTTCTCTCAAAACCCAAACCTTACAAGTTGGTGGCATGGACTGCGGAAGCTGCGCCAAGACAATTGAAGCAAGCTTGCAGCAGTTACCCGGTATGACGGAAGCGTTGGTTAACTTTACAACAGAAAAAGCTAGGGTTTCCTACAACCCAGATCTCTTAAATGAGAAGGCGATTTTCGACCGTATTAAAGCTTTGGGTTACACAGTTGAGCACAGTCATGGGGCAAACTCCCACCAGCATACCCATACCCATTCTTGTTGCCACGAACACGAACACGACCACGATCACAATAGCGTTGAAGTCGCTTGTGCTAAAAAGCTACAAGTGAAAGTTAACGGCATGGATTGTGGCAGTTGTGCTAAGACAATTGAGGTTGGGTTGCAGCAAATCCCAGGTGTGAGTGAAGTATCGGTCAACTTTGCGACGGAACGATTGCAACTGTCCTATGATCCGCAACGGGTAAGTGAGACAGCAATCTATGAGCGGATTAAAGATTTGGGATATACGGTTGAGGAGAGTCTTGGGGTAAGTGAGCGCCATCACACCCATGACGATCGCCACGACCACAATCATCACCACAACCACGCTCATCCAGTCCCAAAACCGACTCAAAAACGCGACCCAGTAAGCTGGAAATTCTGGATTGCTAACCGCCGGGGACAGAGCGTAATTTTAGCGGGAGTAGGGTTAATCCTGGGCTTACTTGCTCAGTATTTAGCGCTACCCGTTTGGATAGCGCGAGCTTTTTATGGCATCGGCATAGTCGTTGCTGGGTATCCAATTGCACGGGCAGGTTTGTTTGAGTTGCGCTTGCGCCGCGCTGATATGAATCTGCTGATGACCATTTCGGTGATTGGGGCAGTGATTTTAGGAGACTGGTTTGAAGGGGCGCTCGTGCTGTTTTTGTTCTCTTTAGGGACAACGCTGCAAGTTTTTACCTTTGGTCGCACGCGCAATGCTATCAGCGCCCTGATGGATTTGACTCCACCGACTGCTACTGTGAAGCGGGGGAATAAGGAGGTCACAGTTGCCGTTGAGAATATTCAAATTGGAGAAACTTTGACGATTCGACCAGGACAGCGTGTGGCGTTGGATGGCGTAGTCGTTTATGGCACAAGCACGATTGACCAATCTCCAATTACGGGAGAGTCAATTCCAGAAGACAAAGCCCTTGGCGATACTGTCTATGGCGGGACATTGAATCAAACAGGGTTTTTGGAAGTCAAAGTTACCCACACTGCTAGTGATACTACTGTTGCCAAAATTATTCATCTGGTGGAACAAGCTCAAGAAAGCCGCGCTCCCACGCAGCAGTGGGTGGATCGGTTTGCAGAGGTGTATACCCCGATTGTCATTTTGATAGCGATCGCCATTACCCTCATTCCACCCTTAGTGTTTGCTCAACCTTTTCATGTTTGGCTTTACCGGGCTTTGGTAATGTTGGTAATTGCCTGCCCTTGTGCCTTGGTGATTTCCACGCCAGTTTCAATTGTCAGCGCTATTGGTGCTGCAACTCGCCAGGGAGTTTTATTTAAAGGGGGTAACGCACTGGAGACAGCGGGACGCTTGACTAGCCTTGCCTTTGATAAAACGGGGACGTTGACGCAAGGAGAGCCTGTGGTGCTTGATATTTATAATTTTGGGGAGGAGAGTGCAAACCAGGTGTTACTGATTGCGGCTTCGCTGGAGCAACGTTCAGAACATCCTTTGGCAAAGGCGGTTGTTGCGAAGGCTCATGAACTTGGGTTGGAGTTAGAGACACCTGTTGATTTTACGGCGTTACCGGGTAAAGGGATTCAGGCAAACTTTGGTGACGCATTTTGGTTTAGAAACAAAGCAGGCTTTGCTACACCACAGATAAATCAGGATGCTTTCACGACTCATCAAATAAGCCTGCCCTCTTGCCAAAATAACATTCATGAGCTATTGTACTTCGTTGGCAATCGACGGTTGTTCACAGACTTTGACATTCCTTTGTCTCAAGAAGCTGAATCTCTGTTGGCTGAAATTGAACAGCTCGGTCAAACCCCAGTGCTGGTAGGGACAACCCACGGGGTATCGGGAGTTATTGCACTGGCAGATGGACTCCGGTTAGAAGCAAGCGAAGCCATGCGACAACTCAAGCTGTTTGGGCTAAAACACTTGGTGATGCTAACGGGCGATCGCGCTGCTGTTGCTAAGCAGATTGCTCAACAAGTGGGAATCACAGAGTATCAGGCAGAACTGTTACCCGAAGATAAACTCCAAGCGATTCAACAGATGCGTCGAACAGGGGTAGTCGGTATGGTTGGGGATGGGATCAACGATGCTCCAGCGCTTGCTGCTGCAGATATTAGTTTTGCGGTTGGTGGAATTGATATTGCTTTAGAGACAGCAGATGTTGTGCTAGTAGGAAGTGATTTAAGACGACTTGCCTATGCAGTAGATTTAAGCCGCCGCACTGTCTCAGTGATTCAACAGAATGTGGTCTTTTCGCTGGTAACAAAGGGTTTGTTTCTGCTGTTGGGGACTTTTGGGTTTGTTGGGCTAGCCGTCGCTGTTTTAGCAGATACAGGAACTTCCCTGCTTGTGACTGCAAATGGAATGCGGTTATTTAGAAGTGAACTACCCAGCACCGACCCTATCGGGTACGGTGTGGGCTTCCGGCGTCATTGACAGATGCCTTTCCACCTTTCGGCTTATTGGTCTTACTCTGCCTCAGCACGGCAAGAACGGGGTTCCCTCCGTTCATAGATAATATCCGAATTCCTTCATTCCTGATATTCAGTGCGGCGTTACCATCACGGTCGTGGTGAGTGTTGCAGTTGGGACAATCCCACTCACGGATATCGAGCGTTAACCCATCAAGAACATGACCGCAGCATGAACACGTTTTGGAACTGGGGAAAAATCTTCCTATCTCTACAAGTCGTCTTTCTTTAGCTTTCAACTTGTAGTCTAGAAAGTTAACGAACATTCCCCAACCCACATCGGATATTGACGCGTGATAGCTTACGATTCCGTACCATTCCCTTAACGTTGAGGTTCTCTACAACGATGACTTGACTATCGTCTACCAGTTTTCTGCTCAATTTATGCAAAAAATCCTGACGGGAATTTGATACTCTTTCGTGAACCTTGGCTACTAGTTTTCTGTACTTATTTCTTGAATTAGTTTCTTGTACAGACGCGCCATGGCGCGTCTCTACACGGGCAAACTTTTTCTGTTTTCTAGCTAAATTCTTTTCATGACGCTTGAGGTGTTTCGGGTTTGAATACTTGGTAGCTTCACTGCCATCATGAACAATAGCGAAGTCTTTCAATCCCAAATCAATCCCCAATGTTTTACCATCAGTTGATTGATTTATACTATCTTCTATTTCACATAAGATAGAAGCGAAGTACTTATCCGTGGTTGTTTTACTGATGGTGACAGTCTTAACTTTACCTTCAATAAGTCGATGAAAGACTGCTTTAACATTTCCAATCTTGGGAATTTCCAAACAGTCGCCCACAACGTTGACGTTTTGAGGATATTGGATTGACTGTTTATGGTGCTTTGACTTAAATCTAGGAAACTTAGCCCTACCCTCAAAAAAGTTACTGTAAGCCTTGTTTAAATTAATTGCTACGCATTGCAAAACAGCAGAATAACAATCCTCTCTCAACCAAGCATATTCTAGCTTTAACTGAGGTAAGTAAGCTTTATACACACTTAGTTTTAGTGTTTTACCTGTTTCTTCATAGTGGTGAATGCAAGCATTAAGGGCATAGTTCCAATACCACCTTGCACAACAAAATGACTTGGTTAGAGCTATTTCTTGTTCGGTTGTCGGGTATAGCCTGACCTTCACTGCTTTCAACACTTTTATCACCTCCTTGCTGTTACCATAATAACATAAATGTAGCGACATTGATGGTACAAAATGAAAAATAAATACCTGCAAATACGAATAAGTGAACGTAGGTTGAATAAGTTTCGTTTATATTCAGCTTGGAAAGATAAGACTATGACTCAAATACTTGAAGACTTTATTGACTCGTTGCCAACTCCAGAGATTGACAAAAACTCGGACACCCCCCGAACGCGTTAACCGACGATCAACATGGGTCGGGGCGGGGGTCTTACACGAAAAAATCAGCCAGCCTTACTGAACACGAGTACTCGTCTTGGAACACAGATCTACAAAACAAAGGCTGGCCTATCTTAGGGGGACAATGCGTCGGGTGTACCTCGTTTTTGTCCGGCTATTCATCCCGACACCGACTCTTCGAGTACGGTGCGGGGCTTCTAGCTGTTTAAGCTAAAACTTGAGCGTGAAGAACAAAAGAACTCAGGAGCGACAGAACCTGTATTTAAGGTACTGTCTAAGATTGTCCAACTTATTAACCTCTTGATCCCCGATGCTTTATTCAAATTCATCAATCGTAGCTGGGGGAGAAGCATCTCGGGGGTTGGGGGAAAGATTGCGCTCATACCAATTCATTAATGGAGTTGAACTAATTCCATGCATAATCACAGAAACGACAATAGTGGTGTAAGTGATCCAGGCAATTTGCTCACCAAGTTCGCCTTTTAAGCCATTACCAAACGCATAGGCAAGATAATAAAGAGAGCCAACTCCGCGAATGCCAAACCAACCAAATAACCACCGAGTTCCTGGATGAAATGTCTGATGACGCGGGTCTACAGGGCGCTTACCAATTGTGCTGATCCAGGCTGCTCCAGGTCGGATGATAAAAAACAGCAACACCATCACCAATAAAGATTGGAAAGCATAAGTGACCATGGGCTTATATAATAAAATTGAACCCAAGAGTAAAATTATCCCGACTTCCAAAAGCTTTTCAATTCTCTCTATAAATTGCAATTGTGCCAGTGGCTTTTCTGGATTTTTATAACTCCGCTGCACAACTAAGCCAGCAACAAAGACTGCAAGAAATCCATAACCATTCACACATTCTGTCAATGAATAAGTTAGCAAAATTGTGCTGATGGCAATAAAATCTTCCATTGATTCATCGGCACGACGGCGTTTTTGGATTTTTTTATCAATCCAAACGATAGCTTTAGCAACGAGAATTCCCATAACTATGCCAGCGGCGATCGCCCAAATTAAATCAACCGCAACCCATTGTTTAAACCAGTTGTCCCAGTTTTTATCTTTTAACGAATGAATACCAAAATAAACAAAAGGAAACGCAAGGGCATCATTTAAACCGCCCTCTGATGTTAAACCAAAGCGCAACTCATCTTGGTCGTGTGTATCAGTCAGTTGAACTTCTGAAGCTAATACTGGGTCAGTAGGTGCGAGAATTGCTCCTAATAAAATAGCCTCTCCCCAATCCATGCCTAAAAATAATTTGCCTACAATAGCAAGCGCAAAAATTGAAATCGGCATCAAAAGACCAATCAGTCGTACCGTTATATCCCAAGCCCCCAATTGTAGCGGACGAATAATTTTTAAGCCGCAGCCGAAGACAGAAACAAGCACCACAAACTCGGTTAGCCGTTCCAACACCTCGGCGTTAAATACTCCGTCGCGGCGCAATTGAATCAGCTCGAAACCATAGGGACCTAATATAATACCAACCACTAGGTAGATGAGGGCGAAGGAAAGAGGTAAGCGCGAAATCCAGCCTGACCCTAAGGTAACTACCAGCAGAAGTAAACCAATAATAAATAGGTCAATAATATAAATATCAACCATAACAAATACTTTTTTTTATAGAGGGGTGCAACAAGAGTTTACTTGCGATCACTTTTAGGTCTACATCTCCTTGCGGTAGATTTGTTGAAAAGGTTTTACATTACTTATGACCGATGATGCGCGTAGTCACGTATACAGATTCTGCTGGTATTGGAGGAGCGGAAATTAGCCTCCAACATTTAGTCACTAATGTGTCTAAAGACATAGATATTACCGTAGTTGGTACTTCCAATTTAGTCGTGGATGCAATTGCACAGCATAGACCGCAAGCATCACGAGTGGTATTACCCGCGAAAGGAACTCACTCACTAACAGCACACCTGCAAGTACTGCATCGCCTGCGTCCTGACGTAGTACACATCAACATCTGCACGCCTTGGGAGTGTGCAACGGGTCTTTTCGCCGCCCTGACGTTACCAAATGCTCGTGTGGTGCGCGTTGACCAATTACCGCTACGCACCACAGATGCTCTTAAGCTGTGGCGTACCAGGGCGCTGTCGCTGCGAGTTGATGCCCATGTTGCCGTTGGTGAGGCGAGTGCAAGGCGGATGGAGGACTTCTACGCTCTGGGTAGAGGCTCGGTCATTTCTATACCTAACTGCGTACCGGAAATTACACAGAACCCCACCCCTAACCCCTCCCCGCAAGCGGGGAGGGGGAAAGGAGGCGGGGAGGAGTTAGTGATTGGTAGCGTCGGTAGACTGGATGCAATGAAGGGTCACGATATCCTGCTGCGGGCTGTTGCCCAACTTGATGCAGTGCGAGTGGTTATTCTAGGAGAGGGTGGACAACGCACGGATCTGGAGAAGCTAGCAGATGAGTTGGGGGTGAGCGATCGCGTCGGGTTCCCCGGATGGGTGGACAACCCCCGCGCTTATTTACCGCAATTTGACATCTTTGCTATGCCTTCGCGTTCAGAGGGTTTTCCATTGGCGATCGTTGAAGCGATGCTTGCAGCCCGTCCTGTGGTTGCTAGCCGCGTGGGTAGCGTTGCGGAAGCCGTAACCGATGGCGAAACTGGGTTACTTGTCAATAAAGACGATGTAGAAGGACTGACTGCAGCACTGCGCCGTCTTCGTGATGATCCAGCACTGCGTATCCGTCTTGGTCAACGCGGTCGCGAGGTAGCACAGCGTCACTTTACTGTCAAACAGATGGTTAACAGTTATGAGCACTTATGGCGTCAAGTGCTGGCTCAGCCTCAAGCTCCCCGGCTATGGGTTCCACAACCACGTGAATGACCGTGCGTCTCATTTTTGGTTCAGCAAACTCCACCAAATTTATCTATCTGCGTGCGCCGCTGTCCATAACCAAGCAACCACAACAGAAGAATTAGCAACACAAAGGCTGATACTGTTGTTGGCTCAGGTACCTTCTTGACTTCCTGTCCAGGCGGAGGAGTCACAGGAGGAGTGGGCGGGACTTCAATGATTTGATTTCCACCAGGAGGACCACCATTGTTTACAGGAGGAACAGATCCACCAGAGGGAGGTGGAGTGGCAACAGGCGGTATGCCTGTTACTGTACCTGATCCCCGACTTGAAGAACTATCTCCACCACCAAGAGAAAGAAGAAGTAGGAGTAAAGCAAGACCACCTCCGCCAATCAGCCAGGTTGGAAAAGAATTCCCTGAGTTTTGTTGTAACACCACATCTTCTGCAAAGTTGCCAGGAAAATCAACTTCTGCAAGGCTAGAGGGAATATCAATGCTGATTGCTTCAGGCTCCAACGATATTGGAGTTGTCCCAACAAACGCATCGCCAGGAAGAGTTTCTCCAACGAGCGAATCGGCTGGAGGAATACCAAGATTTGGGCGTCCGAACTCAGCACCATCTGGTGGATATGGCACTGAGAGGTCTTTGAGAATGGTGTCTTTGAGAGACTGTTCATTCCCATTCAACGCACGCTTCGCTGTAGAAAGTTTGTCTAAGTAAAACTTGGTTTGCTGCGGCTCTAAACCCAGAGCTTGAATCTGCTGCTGAGCATTAGGAATTTTTCCCACCTCCTCAAGCAACAGACGCCCATAAGAGTATTTCAAATCCAGCAAGCCACGACGAGGATCAAGCGAGTTGCCACTTGTTTCAGGTGCCCAGTAGAAGTTTTTGGTAACTTGCCCTAAACCTTGTTGAGGAGTCCGATTGACTGTCTGTCCAAGAAGATATCGGTACCCGTCTACGATATTAGGGTCGTCTTGCCGCCAGAATGATGCGTACGGCACCTGAGAAAGATTGGGATTGTCTCCGTAGAAGGAAGCGAAATTCCTGTAGTTTTCCTCCCCACCAGCCGCTCGCATCAACAACTGCTCGTAGGTTGGTCCACCATTGGACTCAACTATTTTCTGGAAGACTGCTCCAGGCTTGTTACAAGCCGCACCAAATCCTACATTACATCCAGGAATGCCTCGCATTTGGCTTAAATCTCGCCCTGAAATCTGATACTGCAGATAGTTTTGCTCTAGTCCCGGTTGAATACCATAGCGTCCAATGCTTAGCTGAGCAGAAGCAGACTGGCACGCCGTGATAACTGCTACAATTGATGGTAGTGCAATTGCGGTTCTTTTAATAACTGACTTCAAGGGATTTACCTCCAGTAAACAAGGGTGTAAGGGCATAGGAGTGTAGGAGACAAACCAATTTCAAATTCAAGATTGAAAATTATTTTTTGAATTTTGAATTTTGAATTTTGAATTTTTCTACACCCTGCCCAAAAGGGATTCAGCTTAAATCAGTTATCAGTTATCAGTTATCAGTCAGTCAGGCGTATGGTGGGGGACGCGCGACCACTCGTATTTAACTGATAACTGTTTACTGTTCACTGTTCACTGTTAAAAGGCTGGGGAGGGACCTAAATTCTGAGGTGAGTTGATGTTAATCGTGATTGCTGTGCCCTTGAGGTCTCCTCCTGTAACAGCGTTGTACAAGATGAACCCTCGGCTTGGTTGATCGAAGAGATACCCACGACCAGAAGACGGTATCTTCCCTTGCTTAACTAAAGCAACGAAAGATTCCAAATACCTGCGTATACTCTGACGGTTCCCCTGATTTGTTTTCGTATGATTTTCAATCAGCGTCATGAACAAATCCAAGGTGCGACTTTCTTGCCCTTCAATCAGACTGCCGTTATTCAAGAACGAACTCGCTATCAGCTTTCCATTGATTTGTTGAACTTTAAAAAGCGTATAGTAAACCCCCTGTTTCTGGTTATCTCTCACGTAACAGACCCAGGAACCGTCTTGCTTCTGTGTAAAACCTTGTTGTGCTAGATAGGAAAACCCAGAAGGGTTTTGCTCACCTGCCGGTGGAGGTAGCAAACTCTCTACTGCATCAAAAGAGCATATCTTCTGTGCTGTTCCCGACGGAGGAACAGTAGGAGTCTTTTGCGTTGTTCCTGGCGGAGGAACAGTAGGAGTCTGCTGTGTTGTTCCTGGCGGAGGAACAGTAGGAGTCTTTTGCGTTGTTCCGGGCGGAGGAACAGTAGGAGTCTTTTGCGTTGTTCCGGGCGGGGGAACAGTAGGAGTCTTTTGCGTTGTTCCGGGCGGAGGAACAGTAGGAGTCTTTTGCGTTGTTCCGGGCGGGGGAACAGTAGGAGTCTTTTGCGTTGTTCCGGGCGGAGGAACAGTAGGAGTCTTTTGCGTTGTTCCGGGCGGAGGAACAATTGGAGTCTTTTGCGTTGTTCCTGGCGGAGGAACAGTTGCAGGCTTTTGCGTCGTTTCCGGCTGGGGTACAGTTGGAGTCTCCTGTGCTATTGCAAAGGAAGGCATAGCAGCATATGTAGACAGCGAAAAAGCGAATGCCCCAAGCAAACGAACAAGGATATTCATAAAGTGTTGGCGAGTGGGTAGCAACGGATGTTGTTAGCGAAGTTAATAAACACTCATATTTGACGGGTTAGAAATGAAGGGGTTTCAGTAGTAGCGAAACATCAATGTACGCGCTTGCTCGAAACTTTGAGCAAAAGGGCGTTTCAGCAACCAACAATGCCTGCCTATGTTTAGGCAAAATGTAGGCAATGTTACACTGCTGTCATCAAAGTTTTAACCTATCTAAAAGGTAATAACTTACTTTTGTTTCATGGAAAGTGCTTTAGGCAAAGCTTACCTAGTGCGTACATTCTTGTTCTGTAGCTACTTAAATACGGATAATAAGTGGTTATATGCGCTACTGGAGCCATAGAGATACTATCCTTCATGAAGATATGTGGAAGGTACTGCCTTTGACGAAGTCATACCTCTAGCCAGGTAATTTCAGCCGTTGATGTTCTTAAATGTTTATTAGCTAATAGTTGTACATGGGTGTTAACTATTGAAGGCACCCTCTCCCCCAATTTCTTGTGATGTCATCGAGTAGGAACACAAACAAAATGATTTATACCGAAATTGATGCACCGTTGATAACAATTTTAAAAGGGCTAGAGATGTTATATTGTGCAACCGCTTGGTAGAAAAGTCAACCACCAAAGTACTGTTGTTTGCTTATTCTTGTAAGATTTTTTTCTAGCTATAAAAATTTAAAATCAGGGTACATAAGTTGAATCAGTTTTGTGATATTATTTATTGATTGTAGAATTAATAACTCTAGATAGTTTATAAAGTAAATTTGAAGTAGACAAACACACCACCTCGCAGAGCGTTACTAAGTAGTACTAACGCACCCTACAAATTTAAAGTTGTCTTTATAAATAGTCTCTAAAATGGCATTAGAGTTCAATTAGACCAAGACGAATCTGGATGGGCTCTACTTGTTTCATGGTTTCTAATGTCAGGATTCCTGGTCTTTTTGATACGTTTGTTCTAAATGAAACCAGTAGTCTTCAGCTAATCAGACATCATGTTCAGCCTTACCAAGCGCTCGCTCCTTCAAGTTTTTTCTGATTTGTAAGCAACATATTATTATATGGCTTCAGTGATCAATTGGCAGTGATTCCCCCAAGGGCAATACGCTACAAAGTGCGATCGCCTTTTTGACTTAGTTGATCAACGAGTTCAATCGTTTCTTCTATCAAGTTAATATTCAGCCAGCAATGCAAAATTTTTTACTAAGATGTTACATTGTTATCTGCATTCTTGACATCTCCCCCTTTTAGAAAAAGGAGGATTCTAGACTGTTGCAGCTACGGGGTCTATAAGACCCACTGAGTCCCAAGGGGACACGCTGAGCGCAAAGCGCACGCTCCGCGAACGCGAACGCTGCGTCTACGATATGATTTATTTAATCGTGTAAACAAGTCATATCGTTGTGGCGTTGTCAAAACCGCCCTACCTACCTCGACTAGGCTTACACCTAGCTGTGTAGCTACTTTTTGTGCAATATTCGCTGCACCATTCGCATCTGCGTTGATTAACAAACCTGTTGCTGTTTTATACAATCCACGCTCCACCCTTCTACCTGATGGCTTCCAATATGTGGGTTTTTCACCAAATTTGTGTAGAGTATCGCCATCCAAGAATGATGCTTTGCTTGTATACGCTTCTTCTGTGACTGTGACAACAATCCCGTATTCACTAGCCAGTTGTTTTAACCGTGCAATCAGTCGTCCCGTAGGAATGGGGACAAAGTTTTGGTTGTTAACCTTACTCATATGGGAGCCAACTTTGTGACCATCATTCCAACCAATAATAATATTGCCAATCTTATCCGTTAAACAGCGATTAACAATAAACCGCGCTGCTTTGTTGATTGCATCACGCATTTGATTGTTGCGCTTGCGTTGCACTCTATCAAGGCTGGAGTCCCAATAAAAATCGGGTAACCCAAGCTTGTATTTAGCAACCAAACGACAATAACCTTGGTTCATCGCTTTTAGCTTCTTGCCATCGACAATGAGACTCTTTCCGCGAGTTGAAACACCTGTTAACCAATTACTTCCACCGTGGTCAAAAGACCAAGCATGACTGTAATCAAGGCTAGGGTTGGCTAGAGCTTGCTCTTTGCCATCATCAATAACCCAGTCAATTATGAATTGCCCAAGGCATGGGCGTATTGTCACTTCTTTAACCCAGTCTGAGTCAATGAAATCAGGTAACTTTAACTTGATTTCGGTGATAAGTTCTGACTTGGTTTCCTTGCTGATTGATGGTTTGAAGTAACCGTTTTTGAAACTGAGTGCTTGACGCGGAAATGTGACTGCTTGAAGCCCACCTTTTTTACGGTACTTAGGTAAAGACGGTCGGTCAACCTCTCCCTTGTAATAAGCTTTGACAAGTCCGTTATAGCTTGTTATTGATTCACCAACAGACTTTAAAGTTTGTTGTGCCGCTTGTGCGGCTAATCCTTTGTAGTGTGGGTTATCTTTAAGAACTTTGTCCAACTCAGGGTATGAACCATTGCACTGGTAAGTTTTCCACCCACTACGCAACTCATCACCACACCAAAAAGTCGTATATGCATTACCCATCTCTTGAAGACGTGCAGTCCGGAGTCTGACGAATATGATAGATGGCACAGTTAATCAAGCTGTTTGCGTGTTGACATTGGTCTAACCAAAACGCTTTTTCTTCATCCGTAAATCTTGCTCTGACCGGAACTGTTTTGTACAGTTGACTCACCTCCTGTTTGCTTGTTAGCTTGTCATTAGAATACTAAACGGTACTAAATATGTCAACAGGTAAAGGCAGGAAGAGAGTAAAAAATCAACCAGCATTACATGAAGAGTTAAAGAAGCAGCATGGAATATTTCTGACCAATACAGCTTGGTACTTTGTGTGCGAACAGGCTGTAAAAGAAAGAACAAGTGCTAGTGAGTATATTGAAGCTCTTATTCAACAAAAAAGAAGAGAAACAACAGGTTAAAACCTGTTGAGTCGCGCTTCATCCCCTGGTTAAAAACACAGGGGTTCTCGCGCTCCCATTATGTTTTGATAGTATGCATTTAATACACACCTTTAATGCACATAACATAAAATGGCGTAGATTGAGAGAACTATATTACTTTTTAGTATTCATATCATCGCAGAGATGGCGATCTGCTGAAAGCAGCAGCGCTGAGTCCCAAGGGGACACGCTACGCGAACGCTATCGCTCTCACTAATGTTGGGGTTAGTTGTCAGATAGGCATATAGCCAGTTACAGCCCCGCGCTAGAAGAGCATCTAGCTCTATAGCAGAATCTAAATGGTTGAGTTTCCAAATCCTCACAGTTTTTCCATCACTGGTAGAAACTATGACTTTACCATTGGGACTGAAACTCACACTGTTGACACAATTATTATGTCCATGAAAAGTTTGTAGCTCTTTGCCTTCTAAGCTCCAAAGTTTGACTGTCTTGTCATCACTGGCAGAAGCAATCATCTGCCCATCCGGACTGAAACTCACACTGTTGACAGCATCTCTATGTCCCTGAAAGGTTTGCAGTTCTCTACCATCAACAATACTCCAGAGTTTTACTGTCTTGTCATCACTGGCAGAGGCAATCATTTTACCATCGGGACTAAAACTCACGCTCCTAACCCAATTGTGATGTCCTTGGAAAGTATATAGTTCGGTTCCTTCCAAGTTCCAGAGTTTTACTGTCTTGTCATCACTGGCAGAAGCAATCATTTTACCATCCGGACTAAAACTCACGCCCCAAATCCAATTGCAATGCCCCTGGAAAGTACGCAGTTCTGTGCCATCGAGCCTCCAAAGTTTCACTGTTTTGTCATCACTGGCAGAAGCAATCATTTTACCATCCGGGCTGAAACTCACGCTCCTGACTCTATCGCTATGCCCCTTCAAAGTTTTGAGTAACGTTCCATCAAGACTCCAGAGTTTCACGGTTTTATCCTCACTGGCTGAGGCAATCATCTGCCCATTGGGGCTGAAACTCACGCTCCTAACCCAGTCACTATGCCCGACTAAGGTTTGTAGTTCTTTGCCCTCGATATTCCACAGTTTTACTGTTTTGTCCTCACTAGCAGAGGCAAGCATCTGCCCATTAGGGCTGAAACTTACGCAACTGACTCTAGCACTATGTCCTTGGTGAGTTGGCTTTTCTATACTATCGAGGCTCCAAAGTTTTACTGTATTGTCATCACTAGCAGAGGCAAGCATCTGACCACCTGGACTAAAACTTACGCTCCTGCTCCTAGCCCTATGCCCCTTTAAGGTTTTGACTAAAGTTCCATTAAGACTCCAAAGTTTAACTGTACCGTCATCACTAGCTGAGGCAATCATCTGACCATCCAGACTGAAACTCACGCTTCTGACTCTAGCGCTATGCCCTTGCAGGGTTCTCAGTTCTATGCCATTGAGGTTCCATAGTTTGACCGTGCTGTCATCACTAGCTGAGGCAATTATCTGACCATCTGGACTGAAACTCACGCTCCTGACCTTAGCGGCATGCCCGACTAAGGTTCGCAGTTCTTTACCGTTGAGGTTCCAGAGTTTAACTGTAGTGTCATCACTTGCCGAGGCAATCATCTGACCATCCAGACTGAAACTCACGCTCCTAACCCAGCCACTATGCCCTCGCAAGGTCTGCAGTTCTGTGCCGTTAAGATTCCAGAGTTTGATTGTGCTGTCATTACTGGCGGAGGCAATCATTTTACCATCAGGACTGAAACTTACGGCTAAAACCCAATCGTTGTGCCCGTGAAAGGTTCGCAGTTCTGTACCATCCACCCGCCAAAGTTTCACAGTTCTGTCAGTACTTGCAGAAACAAGCATCTGTCCATCTGGACTGAAACTAACACTATTGACACCAAGGCTATGCCCCTTGAGGGTGTTAACTAGAGTACCGTCGCACTTCCAGAGATTTACAGTGCTGTCATCACTTGCCGAGGCAATAAGCTGACCATCTGGACTGAAACTCACGCTCAAAATTCTGGCACTATGCCCTTGCAAGCGATTCTTCTCTTGAATTCCGTAAACTGCCTGCTGTAGATTAGCTATTGTCCTTAGCTTAAGCTTAATATCCACCAGTGCTGGTGTCTCCTGTAATTTTCTACCTGCCTTGACAGCAGCGACTAATGCCCCAAGTTCATCATGTGATAAAAGCAGGGCTTGAGATAAAGAACTCAGTGCCTCAATTTCAGCAATCTCTGCTCGCTTGCGTTCCTGCTTTTCTTGCAACAGTGAGTGCTTAAGTTTTTCCTTAGTCAGCTTCAATTCTTCTAATAGTTCAGGTTCCTGTTGTTGACGAATAAACGCCAGCAGATAATCGTGAACGAGCTGATAACGATCTGCTGGTGTTTCTCGCACCCGAAATACAAACCCTGCACCGACTAAAATCTCTAAAACTAAATCCAATTGGTCGGGTTCTAATTGCAAACCTGCTGTTTCTATCTTCTCTATCAGTTCAGCACGAGTCTTGAGGGGGCGGATGCCATTTTCATCTGTTAGTAGAAACAAAATAAGTTGAGCAATGGGTTTGTTCTCAAGACCGCAGTCTTGGATAACTTGTTCTAAATATCGCTCAACCAGTTTTGCTTTCGGGTTAGAACCAAGTTTTTGATATTCTTCTAGCTTGGTTATTTTGTCCTCTTCAAGTTGTGCACCTACAATCTGTAACTCGATTGGACGCACTACCCCTAACTCTCCGGCTAAATCCTGCACCAAGGCATCAATGAGCGCAGGCTCAAAGTGAAAATGCGAGTGCGCGGTTAAACTTTGGATGTTTAATTTGGCATCTTCTGATGAAAACTCTTTTAAAGAGTAGCGAATATTTTTACTTAGAATGTCATTATTGATGATATCTAAATTTGTCAGGCGCTCCCACTCCAACAAATAGTGCAAATAATCTTCCCGTAATAATAAGATGATTTTTACAGAGGGAATATTTAAGCAAGTATGCAAAAATTCGTAAAATGGTCGTCTTTGAGCTGGATCGGTGCAGACAAAGAAAAACTCTTCAAACTGATCGAAAATTAAAACTGTTAGTAAATTGCGATTTTTATGGTTTCGCAATTGTTCAACAATATTGTCCCCAGAATCTGGAGTTGCAGGCAAAAGAATGCCTTTTTTTTCTAGAGCATCGACCAAAGCTGTACCCAATTCCTGCAGCCACTTGGTGTAATCCTTCTGCACCACCACGGGTAGGGTCTTATGTTGGCAGATTGGATATTCTACCGCTAGGACTAACTCATTCACCATCGAACTCTTGCCCACCCCTGATTGACCGTGGATCACTATCAGTTTATGATCGTCACGGCATATTCTTTTTTTGATCAAGTAATCAACTTCTTGCTGCCGACGAGCGGAAGCAGTTATTTCTTGATTAAAGCTCATGAGCTGAGCAGATGGCAGCAATGTCGTGTTAATCACCTGTTGCTGTAGCTGCAACTGATTTGCACCGATGAAGGCTCGAATACCATACTGGTGTTCAATTTGACGTTTTTCTTGTTTAATCTGAAAGGCTTTGAGATATTGACCTTGTGTAAAGTAAAGCGATCGCAACACCTCTAAAATCCGAATGTAAATCGGCGCATTATACTCAGGTTTACTTTCTGCTCTAGCAGTTTCTAAGTTTTCAATCGCTTCTGAAACTTGACCAAGATGCTGTTGCGACTGAGCCAATAATAATAAGTACCAACCTCCATGCGATTGCCAAGCCTGAGCTAAACTAGTGTTCTGCTCCAGGTAACAGTAATTTAGTGCTGGCTCTGCCGCACTGTCTAAAATTTGCCGTGCTTTTTCAGTATATTGCTGTGCTTGAGTCCAAGCTTCCACAGCCAGTGCAACCTCTGCTAGCAAGCCATAACTATAAGCAAGCCTGATTGGGTTGAAATAGCTCTGATGCAGAACCTGTGCTCTTTTAGCAATATCGTCTAACTCATCCCACTCGTGTAACCTTTGTAG
Organism: Scytonema sp. HK-05; assembly: GCF_963872035.1. NCBI lineage: Bacteria > Bacillati > Cyanobacteriota > Cyanophyceae > Nostocales > Scytonemataceae > Scytonema > Scytonema sp. HK-05. The sequence goes on along the minus strand of NZ_CAWMYC010000169.1, from coordinate 60,369 downwards.
TACTTCTCCTAGGGCATTGATAAATTTAGCTTCTAGATCGGGGCGGTTAGCCTCCTGGAATACTTTAATACATTGCTGATAATAGTCTTTTGCTATACTACAAGCTTGCTCATACTGGGAACGGTGTAGTACACCGTATGCACGCCACCAAAGACCAAGGCAGAATAGTAAACACCCTCGCCACTCTGGGTTATCGCTTTTTTCCCAAAACGCTAAACTCCTTTCATAGTGTTCTCGAGATTGTTCCATTGAGTTGCAAGCATCTCGTCCTAGAACAAACTCCAGACTGGCTTCTAGCTCTGAATGCAAATTTACACCACGACGTTGTAAATCTTTCCTGGCTGACTCAAGCTCAAATCTACAAGGTGAACCAATTCCTAGATTAAGAGCTGCATTGTCCAGAAATGTGTCTGCACCGACCTCTAGAACTTTGGAAAATACCTCATTTACAGTTTGCTGTAAGAACTTGAGTAACTCATCAGTGGTGAGTTCAAATTCAATTGTTGTTGCCCAACTCTCGAAATCTGGCGTGAGCCGAATCAGCTTTTGCAATACTTCATCATTGATCCACAATAATAACGGGAAGGGAAAATTTTTGCGAAATTCCTCCCTAACTTGATTGGTAGAAGTGAGTACGGTATCAATATCACTCACGGAATCTAGCCCAAATACCATCAATGCTGGTGGCTGTTCTGAATCGAGATTTGCTTGGATGGTGGTGTAAAGCGTCTTGACAGACTCAGGTAGGACTAGCTCTCGAATCTTAATGTTCGTTAGCTCCCGCAGTCGTTGCACCATGCGCTCACGTAAAACTGCGTAGTTACAGCGCACCAAAATGAGCGAAAATTGTCCTTGAGAACGCGCGATCGCCCGCGTCAGCGCCTGCAATGAACTTTCGTTATAGGCGGTAAAATTTTCCGTTTGATCTGAGTTAGTCATCACTGCAACTCTTTTGCTTGTGCCAAAATCGGATTAATATCAAACCACAATTCATCTTGATATCGATATTCAAAAACAAACATACTGTGTATCAGAGATTGGTATCTTTCTTCGCCTCTCAAGCTTTTCTCTTGTGCCACTTGATGCAGCAAGTCCCACTCCTGATCGGTAACTGTATTCTTTAGCGTATTACAGCGTTGCCTAATGACACTTGCCAAGCAGTCACGCGAGAGAGGTAGATCATCTGTCTTTTGGAGACAAGTTTGGAGTAGCATCAGCAAGCTTCGCACATGACCACCACTAACTCGGCACAGTTGCTCTAAAGTCTCAGGACTATCAAAAACCCGCGTAATTAAATTACGGCTTCCTTCCCAACTGACACCAGGAAAAGCTCTTGCCATAACCATCTGTTGCAGCAGTGTAATTCCTTTTAGGAATTGCGAACTATCCCGTAGCTGCACAGGAACCATAGGCAAAACTTTGGGATCTACCCCAAATCGATCTGTCAGTCGTCCTAAAACATTTGAAAAAATCAAGACCAGGGGAATTGTATAAACTAGATGGCAATTCAGTTGTTTTAACTGTTCACCCCGGTCTACAAATAAATATTCTGCCTGACTAGATCCCGACGGCTTCACAGAGTTATGCAATTTTTCGAGATTATCGACAATTACCACCAGTCCTTTTTTGCCTTGCCACTTTAGTTTTTCTGTAGCAGGTTCAAGCACTTCCTTGTTAATTGCTTCTAAAAGCCGATTCGTCTGTGGCTCTAGATAGTACCTTAACTGACTACGAAGCCTAGGACTATCTTTGGTTTTAGCCGTAATTTTGGCAATGCCTACAGACAACTGCACATCGCTGATGTCAATTGGTGTTTGTAAAATCTCTGCAATTTCACGAAACAAATCAACAAAGTATCCTGGCTTAACCCTGATTTTAATAGCTTCCAGGCTTTCACTCACCTCGCGGGCGATCGCCAGTAAAATATCTGTAATATCAACATCCGCCATGTCCATATCATCGCTGGAGTTGAAATAAACGACATGAAAGCCCTCATACTCTAACTCTGCTTTCAGCCGCAGTAACTCTGTAGACTTTCCACAGCCGACGTGCCCTGTAAACAGCTGGCAGGTTGGCTCATCAGGTGAGAGGCGTGTGATGGTTCGCTCTAATTCCGCAATAATCTTGCCACCACGCACTGAGGAAAAATCGATATAGTACTGCCTATCCTCGGCATTCCCTACGACTAGGGTTTTGCTGGGGTCACATGCTTGATAGAATTTTGTTAAATCCAGCTTCATTATAGTTTTCTTAAAAAAATAGCCTGACCGTATCCCTTATATACAGAGCGAAAAATCGCTATTTCGGGTTGGACTGGCTTGGAAATAATTAATAAATATTAAGGGAACAAGGGTGCGTTAAGAAATGCCTAACGCACCAGGGCAATGTCTACAATTCCAACTTCACACCCCGAATTGAATAATCCAACAACTCCATCGGGTGCATAATGGAAATCTCTTTATCCTGCGATCGCAAATGCTGACTAATTTGCAAAGTACAACCCGGATTAGCAGAAGCAATTAACTCCGCCCCAGTATTGAGCAAATTCTGCACTTTTTGCCTACCCAATTCCTCAGCTACCTCTGGCTGCAGCATATTGTAAACCCCCGCACTGCCACAACATATAGCCGCATCGATGGGTTCGCGCAACTTCACACCAGGAATTTGCTGCAATACCTGACGCGGTTGCACACTAATTTTTTGTCCATGCAACAAATGACAAGCATCTTGATAAACCAAAGTCAAGGGCTTATCAGCAAGAGGTGACAATTTTGCTGTTAAACCAACAGTCGCCAAAAACTCTTGCACATCTCTAACCTTCGCAGCGAATTCTTTAGCTTTTTCCCGATATTCCGGGTCATCCTCTAAAATGTGACCATACTCTTTTAACGTATGACCGCAACCAGCAGCATTGATAATCACAAAATCGACATCAGTATTTGCAAAACTATCAATCATCTGCCTTGCCAAAGCTTTGGCTTGTTGGGTTTGTCCTTGGTGTTCGGGAAGCGCCGCACAACATCCTTGAGTTTTGGGAATCACAACCTCACAGCCATTCGCCGTTAAAACCCGTACCGTTGCTTCATTCACAGGCGAGAAAAACAACCGTTGCACGCATCCCAAAATCACCCCAACTCGGTAACGTTTCTCACCCTGCGCCGGAATCACATCCGGCAAATTATCTTGAAATGATTCTAGAGTAATTTTTGGCAGAATAGATTCCATTGCCGCCAAGCGCGGAGATATTTTCTTAAGCAACCCAGTCCCACGCACGAGTTTTTGCAAACCCAACTTTTGATAAACAAACAATGGAACTAGCAAAACTTTCAAACGATTGGGATACGGAAAAAAAGAAAATATGAGTTTGCGAAGCAGTGTATCCGACAAACTGCGAGGATAATTGCGTTCAACTTGGTGACGAGTCGCAGAAATCAACTTGTCATACTGCACACCAGAAGGACAAGTCGTCACACAAGCAAGACACCCCAAACAAGAATCAAAATGTTGTGCAGTTGCCTTATTCAGCGGAATCTCACCCTCATTAATCGCATCCATTAGATAGATGCGCCCTCGTGGAGAATCCATCTCCTTGCCAAGAACCCTGTAACTCGGACAAGTCGAAAGACAAAACCCACAATGAACACAACTATCAATCAACTTCGGTTCAGGCGGATGATTCGCATCAAACCCAGTCAAATCACTCAAACTAGCCTTCTTACTCTCAGAACTTTCCGAAACTTGCATATTATTTCTTCTTTTCCCCTCTCTTGGCGTCCTTGGCGTCTATGTCCTGCGGACACGCTTCGCTAAGGCGGTTCATTTCCTAAATCCCACCCACAAAACGACCAGGACTTAAAATATATTCCTTATCAAACTGTTCTTTTATCCGACGCATTAACTGCACAGCATTACCAGTGTAGCCCCAGACATCCAATTGCTTAACCTTCACTGGTGCTGACAAAATAGTCAGAAAACCGCCATGACTTTGACAAAGATTTCGTATCCCCAACACCTTATCAACCTTATCACCCTCAAACCGCAACACCCCCAAACCACTAGCGATGTGAATCCAACCCAGATCGGCTTGAGTCAAAACCTCAACAGCAGAAGTAGGTAACACTCCTATTTTGCAGGTAATTGCATCATTGGGAGAAGAATGCATTTGTTCTCGCAATATGCGCCATAAATCAGCTTCATCCACAGATGAATATATCGTCCCTTGCAAACCGAGTTGCGCCCCTACCTCCAACAGTCGGTTTGATTGTTCTTTGACACTTTCAGGAATACTTTGGAAGCGAGCAATTAATCCCAATCCTTTACCCAATTCTAAGTTAGACACAAGTTGAGTTGATAGTAAATCAGCTTGGGTTGGTGTTAACGCAGAACCTCGCAGCGTATCAGCAGCTTGGGATACAGCCTTTGCATCACCAGTTAGCACCACCGTACCGGATGCCTCAGGTAACGGATAAACGCGAAAAGTGACTTGACTTAAAACCCCTAATGTGCCATAAGATCCAGTAAACAACTTCATCAAGTCGTATCCTGCGACATTTTTCACCACTCGCCCGCCAGCTTTGGCAATTTGTCCATCGGCACGTACAAAGGTCATACCTAGTAGTTGATCCCTTACACTACCATAACGTTGCCGTAGGGAGCCTGTATCAGCGGTAGCAACAATACCGCCAATTGTTGCTGTATCTTGTGTTATGGGGTCAAGAGCGAGAAATTGCCCACAGTCTACCAACATTGCTTGGAGACGAGAAAACTTCATTCCAGCTTCGACTGTAACCGTCAAATCCCCTATGGCGTGTTCAATCAGTCGGTTGAGCCGTTCTGTACTCACTACGACATCAACGTCTTTGGCTAACCCACCCCAGTTAAGTTTACTGCCACTACCGCACGGTAAAACGCGCCACTTGTTGCGATGCGCTTCTGTCATGACTTGGGCTAGCTGTTCGGTGGTGTGAGGATAGACGATACAACTGGGAGGCGTTGGGGAAGCAATTACCTGTAATATAGATTTTTGCTGACTGACTGGTATGTTTTCCCAAGGACAGACAGAATTTTCTTGATTGATGATAGATGCAAAACAAGAGGCGATCGCTTTCATCGGTTTGTTTTATACTCCCTACATGTGACATCCTCCTACACTCCCCTATCGGGTAAGTGTAGGCTTCCCAACCTCGCGATTGAGATTTCCTGGTTGTTTCCACCTCTAGGGTGTTTCACCACTTACCTAGAGCAGCCTCATGACTTACTCCCCGGCAGACCGATTGCCCAGGCGGTTTCCGTTCCGCACAGCCCGTGCGTACTGACTACCAATCAATTGATACAAATTGGAGTACACCTATGTACTGTGAAGTTTTTACCCAACTACAGAATTGGGCACATCTCACCCAAAGTTTTTAGCTGGAACCCCCTAACTTCAATTGTCTAGGCTTCGGCCGTGATCTCAGCCGAACGGTTCAGACCAATTTATGCCGTTTGCGCTGTTCACCACGTTGCGGGAGACGTGTTCGTTTGAGTCAAGGCAACCGTTGGTTAGACGGTGTATTAATTTTATCATTTCTGTTGGGAATAGCAGCAAACGTCGCCAACACAGAAAGTTAATTTTAGGGATATTGAATCCCATAAAATTAACTTGGGGGAGTCCATGTATCCCACGCCTCCCTTACGGGTAGGGCGTGGGTCTTATAGCTCCCCCAAGCCCCCTCAAAAGATAATTTACTGGTTTAACAACCAAAATAAGGGAGTAAGGAGTCAATAGAAAGAAAACTGTAAAGGGGACTAGGGATTCGGGATTAGGGATTGGGTTGACTAATTCCTCAAAAAGCTTTATTGACTATTAACCACGAAGCGATAATATCAATTTTGACTTCTAGGGGTTTATATTTCTATTCAGTTTAAATAATACTCTTTATACATGAGATACGTATGTCATTGTGATAAGTAACCTTAATATTTTGTAGAGACGCGACGCCAGTCGCCTCTGTCGGGAAACCCTCCTGCAGCGCTGGCTCGCCATGGCGCGTCTCTACATGTACACATTGGCGCGTCTCTACATTTACACATTAACCGCCTGTGTCTTATTTACTGGCGTATAATATCCGTTGGTGTTTTCAGCTTTTACATTTTGCAGTAGTTCTTTACCTGTAATCAATCTTGCGCCACGTTTGCGGGTGAAATAGTTCCAGCCCCACTGAATCATCACTACCAGCTTGTTGTCAAACTCAATCAGGAAGTAGATGTGAACGAACAGCCAAAACAGCCAGGCGAAGAAACCTGAAAATTTCATGAAACCTAAGTCTACAACGGCAGAGTTTTGTCCAATAACCGCTAAACTACCGGAATCAACATAACGGAATTGTGGCAATGTCTTACCTTTTAGCCGTTGTTTAATCAGTGAAGCAACGTATTGTCCTTGCTGCATCGCTACGGGTGCAACACCTGGTAAGGGTTTGCCGTTTTGATGGGCAAAATTCGCCAAGTCTCCAACGACAAAAATGTTGGAGTGTCCTTTGATACTCAAGTCGGGTTCAACAATGACTCGTCCGGCGCGATCGCACTCAGCCCCTGTGCTTTCTGCTAGCAACTTTCCCAGAGGCGAAGCTTTCACACCTGCCGCCCATAATACTGTCTTTGCTGCAATCTGCGTTACTTCATCACCTTGTTTGAGGGTGACAACGTCACCTTCTATATTTGTCACCAGTGTTTTTGGTTGAACAGTAACACCCAAGCGCGTTAGTGATGCTTGTGCTTGTGTTGATAACTCTGGTGCAAACGGTGGTAAAACTCGATCCAAACCTTCGAGGAGTAAAACCTGCGTTTCGGAAGTGTCGATGTTGCGGAAATCCTCCTTCATGGTGTGGTAAGCTAATTCTGCGATCGCACCTGCTAATTCCACACCAGTCGGACCACCACCGACAATTACAAAAGTTAACCAAGCACGGCGTTTTTCGGGATCAGTTTCCTTTTCTGCTGCTTCAAACGCCGTAAAGATGCGGCGACGCATTTCTATCGCATCTTCCACAGTTTTTAAACCAGGGGCAAATTCTTCCCATTGATCCTTGCCAAAATAAGAATGCTTTGCACCTGTCGCCAGGATTAAAGAATCGTAATGTATCGCTTCCTCACCCATGAAGACTTTTTGTGCCTGTGGATCGATATCATTCACCTCTCCCAGCAGCACTTTTGTATTCTTGCTCTTACTGAGTACGGAACGCAGTGGTGAAGAAATATCAGCAGGAGATATGCTGCCAGTGGCGACTTGGTATAAAAGCGGTTGAAAGAGATGAAAATTTCGTTTATCAATAAGAGTCACATGGACATCAGCACGAGTCAGTGCTTTTGCGGCATATAATCCTCCAAATCCACCACCAACAATGACTACGTGTGATGGTGGCTTATTTTCTACTGCGTTTACCATAAGATTTATTTCCTTTTATTGACCGCTTGTCATCCTTCTTAACAAATTTTAAACAATTTCGTCAAAGTAGTTCTGCTCATTTTTTACATATTTAGAAATGTAAAGGTATTGAACAACACGTGAAAAATGTAATGTGTATTACTTTTTTCTTTATGATTTATGCGTTGACAGAAATTTTATTGTATGCAATTACCCTGACTTGATAAAGTACAGAAGTTAAGCATGAATGAGCTAACCTTACTGTATTTTTAATAGTGTAAGCAGACACCAACTTATGCAGCTTAGAGACAAAACACGGTTTCTATTGCGATAGGGTGATAGTTTAAGCAGTACGAACTAAGGGTAGGGCGATCGCTTACTATAGAACTAAGCTTATAGCTGTAGCTTGAATGCACTATGCAAATAACGGTTGAAATTCCCGATGAAATTGCTCAGCGACTAAACCAAGCATGGGGAAGCCTTTCTCGTCGGCTCCTAGAAACGGTTGTCGCTGATGCTTATCGTTGTGGTGAGATTAGCACTGCTGAAGTAGGGCAGATACTTCAATTACCATCACGTCTAGAAACCCATGCTTTTTTGAAACGGATGGGTGTTTACCTGAATTATGACGAAGCTGAATTAGAACAGGATCTTCAAACCCTTAAGAAGTTCAGAGCACAATGATTGTGGTATCTGATACTTCACCAATTTGTTACTTGCTGTTGATTGACCATATCAGAGTATTGCAAGAACTCTACGGCGTAGTGATAATTCCTCAAACTGTGGCTGATGAATTAAACGCTTCTGAGTCACCATCTGTCATCCGAGATTGGATAGCTAAACCTCCTGACTGGCTGCAAATTCAACCCGTTGAAACTCTCCAAAACCTAGAGCTGGAAAAACTCGAGCCTGGTGAACGAGAGGCAATTTTATTAGCAGAGAAACTAAAAGCTGACTTGGTGATCTTGGATGACAAAGCCGCAAGACGCGTGGCTCTGGAACGTGATTTGAGGATTATTGGACTCCTGGGTATTCTGAAAGACGCTGCTAAATTTGGTTTACTGGATTTGAGGATAGTTTTTGACGATTTGCGAGAAGTTGGTTTTTGGGTTGCACCAAGTTTACTTGAGCAGCTTCTCAAAGAGGAGTGATTTTCATTGCCTATTGAATATCCCGAATCAACATTTATCTAAACGCGAGTAGTATTGAAACTATCAAAGCATCGCGGGAGGGTGAGAACCCCTACCTTTTAAGGAGGGACGGGATACCTGACTTCTTTGGACTTTAGTCCTTTGTTTCTCTTTCTTTTTTATCAACATATTCTCTTATTGCTTCTCGAATCAAATCGTTAATTGAGCGTTCTGTTAGCGCTGACATCTTTTTCATATCTTCATATTCTTTATCAGACAACCTCAAGTTGTATCGTTGCATAATGCCATATATATGTTAATATGGGATTATGGTAACACAAGGATGAAAAACTCCAAAAACAAAAAGTGATGCCATGTTGAACAATGACAATTGAAGATATGGAGTTGTGTTGAAAAGAACCTAACAGTTGCCTTCAATACGTGAAATCTTCAAGGTTGGAAGATCCTAAAGTAGCCGCACAGCCTGAAAAGGTCGAGGCGGGTAGGGCTGTCTTACCCTCGTCAACGTGCTTAAAAAACACGAGACAGCGTTGCGCTGTGTGCCTTTTAGCACACGAAGCAACAACAGTCTAGAATCCACGTTTTTCAAAGCGTGGAGAGTTCAAAATCTGGAACAGTGCGACTTTATCTTGTAGCTCCTTGTGTTTTTTTAGATACAACTGAGATGCACCGACGCACCGGAAGACTCGCAATGCTGAGATATCTCACAAGCCGCAAAATACTAGCTGCTTTATTTGTACTGGTTATCTGCCTTACCCTAGTATATGGTTGCTTTTCTGGGCAAAAAACTCTAGCATCCGCGCCTGTATTGCTTACAGATCCATTTCTACAACTCCCCACTCAATCTTCAGTGCGAGTTGTGTGGTTTACTGAGTTTGCTGGTTCTAAACATAGTGTTGCTTATGGGGACAATTTCCAGCAAACAGCCACAGCAAATACTACCAAACTCAGTCGGACACGGGAAGACCAAGAATCAAGAGTAGGAAACCAAACGCAAAACGGGCAAGTTTACAAGCAACCTGTCGCGCGTGACATTTGGCGACATGAGGCGGAAGTTGTTGGGTTAACTCCTGGTAAACGAGTTCCTTATCGCGTCACGAGTGTACGAGAAGATGGCGAGAATGTGAGCAGCAATGCTTTTACTCTAGCACCTACCCCAACTCCAGGAACACCATTGAAAATTCTACTGACTTCTGACCATCAGTTGAAACCGATGATAGCAGCAAATCTGCAAAAGGTCGTGGAAATTGGGAAAGTGGATGCGGTGTGGTTAGCAGGAGATACAGTGAATATTGCAGACCGTGCCTCAGAATGGTTTGATGATAATAGGGGCGGTGCTTTCTTCCCTTGTTTGCAAGGTCGTGCTAAATCCCAAAGAGATTTTAATGGTGGAGAAATCATTCAACACGCCCCCATGTTTACCAGCATTGGGAATCATGAAGTGATGGGACGCTTTCGCAAGAGTGGGGGTATAGGCGATGAATTTAATGATGCGTTTCCGCGTGCAGTGGCTTTAAAGTTGTATGGGGAAAAATCGCTGAAAGATAATTCTTATAATACTGATACCTATGAAGAAATTTTCACATTACCTGAAAGTAAAGAAGGTGGAGAAACTTACTATGCAGTAAGTTTTGGTGATGTGCGTTTGGTGGTTTTGTACGCAGCGAATATGTGGCGGACTCCCAACATGGATGCAGAAGCGAGAGGAAAGTACCGCGAAAGAGACAAAGATTTACAAAATCCAGAGAATTGGGGTTACGGACAAGTTATTTTTGAGCCAATTGCCAAAGGAAGCAAGCAGTATAACTGGTTAGCACAAGAACTCAACAGTTCTGAGTTCAAACAAGCAAAGTATAAGGTGGTGATGTTCCATTATCCGCCGCATTCTTTAGGCGACAATATTGTCCCTGCTTATACTGATCCCGTGCCGAATATTGAACGTGATGCGAATGGCAAAATTAAGGCAGTGCGTTACAACTACCCTAAAGAAGCAGACTACCTGATCCGCGATGTGATGCCTTTACTTGAAGCCGCTAATGTACAGTTGGTATTTTACGGGCATTCGCATCTATGGAACCGCTTTCGTAGTCCGTCGGGAATGCACTTTCTTGAAACATCTAATGTTGGCAATACTTACGGTGCTTTCTTAAGTGGTGATAAACGACCAGTACCGCCTAAAGACAAAAAGGATTATGCTGCACTTGGTGATCCCAATGGATTAGAACCAGTTGTACCAGCGATCGCTCCTTTGCCAGGTAAAGATGGTAAACCGATGCCTTATATTGCCAGTAATGACATTACAGCTTTTAGCATTTTTGATACGGGTACGGGTACAGTCAGCAGTTATCGTTTTGATACAAGTCAGCCGAATTCAAAGGTGGTGAAGTTTGATGAGTTTCAGCTGTTACAACTGAGATAGTAACAGACCATTTATAAAGTAAATCTTAACTTTGTAGGGTGCGTTAGAGCGCAGCGCAACGCACCGTTGATTTCGGTGCGTTACAATACCGTTCAGTTAAGGTTGATGCGTAAAAAATCATGTGTGTAGAGACGCGCCATGGCGAGCCAGCGCTGCAGGAGGGTCTCCCTCCGCAGGCGACTGGCGTCGCGTCTCTACATTGTGTTCTTGATAAGGGTTCTGGTCTTATCTGAACCGTATTGTGATATAGCTGGGGCATCGCCGATTTTCAAATTCAACCAAAGTTGATTAACTTGCACTAGCAACTGGCTTTTTACGAGAAGGACGTTTGCGATCTGATTTTTTCTTTAGTCCCACCGCTTGAGCTTCATCGCTATCTGAACCATATTGCCCACGCACGACTTCTTTCATAGCTAATACAGCATTATGAAATTCCCATTCTGCTAATCGCGCAGCATCAGAAGCAGCACGGTATAAAGCGAGTTTCTCAGTTTCGGTTTGTTGAGAAATCAACATCGCCTGATAAACTTCCTGTAACTTTGCAGTAGAGGCATCAGCACGAGTTGTGTTGTAAGTGCTGACAGTTTGCAAACCGTGGAATGAGTCAATATCTTGACTAATGGTTTGAGGGCGCAAACGGCGTGTTGTATCTTGGATAGTCATAGATGTATACAGTGGTATAGTGTACATTTAATGTACCCATTGCAATAAACAAACTAACAGTAAGGTAAAGTTTTTAAATTGGGCAAGTTTAAAAAAAGGGTAAGCATTAACAATGCATTAACTTGAATTATGAATGTATTGACTTGCATTGTGAATGCATTGGCTTGCATTATTAATGTATTGGCTTGTATTGTGAATGCATCGACTTACATTGTGAATGCATCGACTTGTATTGTGAATGCATCGGCTTGCACTCACAGTTGAATCAGTTTTAAACCACGAGGAGCATTAAAATTTATAACACTCCAAAGCTGAAGTGTTACTAGTGGGAATACAATCACAAAATTAGACAGTTTTGTTAGTAGAGACTGCACTAGAAAATAGCGGAGGTTAAAGCAATGGATGAGCGTGATCGCTATTTACGAATTGCTCTGGTTATTATTGGAATAGCTTTTTTACTTATCTATCCGCTGAGTAAGGTCTGGGCATCAGGCTGGTTATGGCAACCAGGTCAGCACGAATACGAACAGATGATCATTGGTGTTTATGCGACGCTTGGTGTCTTTTTGCTGTTGGCTTCAAGACAACCAGAAGCTCACCTCAGTTTAATCTGGTTCACCGTCTGGTCAAGTGTAGTCCACGGGTTGATCATGGCGGTACATGCAGTAATTGACCCTGCTGAACATGGACACCTGTTTGGTGATGTTCCAGCATTGTTTTTGGTAGCAATTGTCCTTGGCTTTTTAGCACCCCGCAAAGTAGTGTCAAGTACATGAACGGGCTACGCCTACGCTCTATTATTTACTGTACTTTGGATATGTGGGGGCATGAGAATCGAACCGCAGAGGCGCAGAGGACACGGAGGAAGAAATTAAGAGGGAGCGATCGCCATTTAAAGTTACAATTTGTAGGCGATAGCTGCTAAAATTGGAACTACGACTGTTATGTGGTATCAATTTGGTGTGATTTTGTGAGAAAGGGTGCGTAGGCGTAGCCCGTCGTAGACATCGCGTAGCGTGCAAAAGGCGATCGTTAGGGATATGCTTCTCTTAAAAACCTTGCATAATTTTCCTGAACCGTCATTGTATCGGGATGACCTACACCTAAAGTACGTTCACAAATGGCTAAAGCTTGCAGATACAGGGGTTCGGCTTCGCTGTAGCGTCCTGTAGAATGGTAGAGTGCTGCGAGATTGTTCAGGCTAGTGGCGACATGGGGATGGTTGTCTCCCAGTAAGCGTTTATTCAGTTCCAAAGCTTGCTGATACAAAAGTTCAGCTTCGCTGTAGCGTCCTGTAGAATGGTAGAGTTCTGCGAGATTGTTCAGGCTAGTGGCGACATGGGGATGGTTGTCTCCCAGTAAGCGTTTATTCAGTTCCAAAGCTTGCAGATACAGGGGTTCGGCTTCGCTGTAGTGTCCTGTAAAATGGTAGAGTTCTGCGAGATTGTTCAGGCTTTGGGCGATATCGGGATGGTTGTCTCCCAGTGAGTGTTTTCTCAGTTCCAAAGCTTGCAGATACAGGGGTTCGGCTTCGCTGTAGCGTCCTGTAGAAAAGTAGAGTTGTGCGAGATTGTTCAGGCTTTGGGCGACATGGGGATGGTTGTCTCCCAGTAAGCGTTTCCTCAGTTCCAAAGCTTGCAGATACAGGGGTTCGGCTTCGCTGTAGCGTCCTGTAGAAAAGTAGAGTGCTGCGAGATTGTTCAAGCTAGTGGCGACATGGGGATCGTTGTCTCCCAGTAAGCGTTTTCTCAGTTCCAAAGCTTGCAGATGCAGGGGTTCGGCTTCGCTGTAGCGTCCTGTAGAATAGTAGAGTAATGCGAGATTGTTCAAGCTAGTGGCGACAAGGGGATGGTTGTCTCCCAGTAAGCGTTTATTCAGTTCCAAAGCTTGCAGATACAGGGGTTCGGCTTCGCTGTAGTGTCCTGTAGAATGGTAGAGTCCTGCGAGATTGTTCAGGCTTTGGGTGATATCGGGATGGTTGTCTCCCAGTAAGCGTTTTCTCAGTGACAAAGCTTGCAGATGCAGGGGTTCAGCTTCGCTGTAGCGTCCTGTAGAATGGTAGAGTAATGCGAGATTGTTCATGCTAGTAGCAACAAAGGGATGTTCTAAACCAAGACGATTTTTAGTGACTTTTTCACACTGCTGCAACCAAGGTTCTGCTTGCGGATAAAGTCCTTGACCTTGATAAAACCAGCCTAAACCTGTGAAAGGCGAAATTAAATGCTCGTCGCTGAGATATTGGGATAGGTGGGTTGCAACTTCTGCAAGGTGGGGAATACGTGGAGTAAGGTTGAAAATATCTTCACGGTTAGGCTGTTGAGGAATTTGCTTTGCCACCTCTACCATCTGCGCGACAAAAGTAGTTTTCACCTTATCTGCCTCACTTGACTCATCCAACTTCATTTGGAAAAATTGCCGAATCAGTGGATGTAGACGATAAATTCCTTTACTTTGTCGTTGTAGCAAATGCAGTTTCCGCAACTCAGCTATAGCTTTCTCCCAGAGTTCTTGTGTTTCTTCATCTTCTATCGCCTCAACAGAAAAATGAATATCAGCCAAAGCAAACAAACTCAGGTAACAGCCAACATCTTGTGCATTTTTATCCAACTGTTCCCAACTCAATGCAAAAGCTTCAGCGATACCATATTCATAACGCATTAATGGGTTAGCCTTGGCTACTGCTTCGTGTTCCAGTCGCTTTTTCTCTAGCCGCTTTAGCAGTGTTTCTAGAGACAAATCTGGCATTGTATCCAGATATCGCCCCACTAACTCTAACGCCAAAGGCAAATATCCCAAGAATTTACAAATTTTTCTCGCAACCCAAGGTTCGCTTTTAAGTCGTTCCCTGTGAACCAGCGATTTTAATAATTTCATCGCCGCCAATGGTTTGAGAACACCCAAAGGTAATTGCGGCAAAGTTCTATCAAACCCCAGGCGCGTTGTCAGCAATACTTTAAACCGGGGTGATTCTGGGGGTAGATAAGGCTGAACCTGTGTTTTGTAGTCGGTGACATCATCAAACACCAGCAGCACTTCACCTTGTTGCCAATTTTGCCAGCAGTATCTCAGCCTATCTGCTAATTCCCAATCGTCCGGTGCAATGAGTTTAAATTTCAATTCAGCAAATCTGAGAATCTGAATTCCGACATCGATACCCTGTGCTGATAACCAGCAAACTCCACCTTGATATTTCTGCAAATGCTGTTTGGCGTATTGGGTAGCGAGTTCAGTTTTGCCGACACCACCCATACCCGCCACAGCTACAATTGCAACTTGCCGAGATGTTTGTAATGAGGAGTGCAGGTTTTGTAGTTCCGCCTCACGTCCCACAAATTTTTCAAATGGGACAGCAAGGGGAATATTTTGATGAATTTCTTTAATTGTGGGGTGGGCATCTTGCCCGCCATTATATTTTTTTTTCAAGCAAGCTCGTAACTTTTCCAGCTTACCCCGGCTTTGAGAATTGGCTAACTCAGGATAACTCTGGGCGAACTTTTTATAAACCTCAGTCATCCACTTTTTAACACTAGCAGGACTGATCTTCAAGTCGCTGGCAACTTTTGCCTCACTATTAGTTGAGTTTTCAGTCTTCAACCGCTCTACAAAAGCTGCCTTTTCCTCCGAGGATAAGTCATGAGTCGCGGCTTCTTGTTCTAGAAAATCACGCCATTGCATAGACAGCTTGTGAGATTTCTTCTCGATTCTACTTAATTCTACTTTTTTCTACTTAAGTTTCTATTTCTAGGGAATCTCCTCTTCTTCTGGCAGAAATACGATTTACATATGAAACATTTAGAAGAGGTTCGAGCCATGAAAACTGTCTTAACAACTCCAGTTAACTCCAATCAAACTACCCAAACTTCGCAATTAATCCCCGCCTCGCCAACATCGGTAGAGAATCCATCTACTTGGATGCGAGATGGATATAGCCCCACTGAAATCATCCTCTCGGTGGCAATTTTAATTTCATTGTCGATTGGGGGAATTGCCTCTGTGATTGTGGCGATTACGGGTTTAGTTAAAAGTTTAGTGCCTGTAATGGTGCGCCCAACAAAGGAAGAAACTAAGTAGTCAACGTTAAAAGATATTTGCTGCCGTGGATCTTTAACGTTAGCGCGATAGCGTAAGTCCTGCGGACAGGCTGCTTCAGTCGCGGAGCGTGCCCTTGGGCTTAGCACTGCCGCCTTCGGCAGTTCGCATCTCTGATAAACTGCAATGCCGAATAGTGCATAACGCATCAATCAATGCGTTGGCGTAGCCCGCCGCAGGCATCGCCAAAAAACTGAAGCAGCCGAAATAGCGATCGCAATTTTGCAGGTGTGAGTTACGCATATCCCCTGAAAATCAAATTTTGTGTCACTTCACTCGATGCATTTTCCCAAAAAGCCAGGGGATTTACTGCTATCCCGGTTTTGATTGCTGCTGAGTCTATCGATTGGAAGATGAATTTATCCTCAAAGTTTCGATGATGTGAAGGGAGAGTACAAACAGGTTGACTTTGACACGCTTTGTCTGTGCCAAAAGTATCGTTAGAAACTTCCTTCAACTAAGACATCATTATGAAACGCATTGCATATTTAGGACTTGGCATCATGGGCAGTGGTATGGCAACCAACTTGCTGAAAGCGGGGTATGATGTCACGGTTTGGAATCGCAACCCAGAATCCTGTAAGCCTCTGGTTGAACAAGGTGCAACACAAGCTCAAACACCTGCAAAAGCCGTTGAAAATGCTGAGGCGATTATGTACTGTCTTGCGAATGACAACGCAGTTGAAGAGGTTGTTTTTGGGCAAGATGGCATTTTATCGAATGTGCAATCGCCACAAATCGCGATCGACATGAGTACAGTTCATCCTGACACATCCCGCCGACAAGCTGCAGCTTATGCCGAAAAGCAAGTTGAATTTCTTGATGCTCCCGTTTTCGGTAGTAAAAACGAATCCGCAGCCGGGGGATTGTGGATTGTCGTCGGTGGTAAACGGCACGTATTTGAGAAAGTCAAACCAATTTTAGAGCCGTTAAGCGAAACAATACATTACCTCGGCGACACTGGCAAAGGCGCATCAATGAAACTCATCGGTAACTCGATTGTGGCAACGCAAATCGAAGCGTTAGGGGAAGCGATGATTCTGGCAACTAAAGCCGGGCTGAATCCAAAAGACGTTCTCGATGTGTTGCATGTGGTGGATTTTCGCTCTCCGATTTTTGACGGTATAGGCAAGATGCTGGTGGAGCGCGATTTTACACCAAGTTTCGCATTAAAACACATGCTCAAAGATGCCAACTTGATTGCTCGATTTGCCCAAGATTTGAATTCTCCCACGCCTGCTGCCGCAATTGTCAGAGAAACTATCAAAACAGCGGTTAATCAAGGATGGGGAGAAGAAAATGCGTCTGCCCTGATTAAAGCGCTGGAATTAGAAGCGGGAGTAACTATTGAACCATAATTACAAATCATTGTTATCAAGATAACATCAAAAAGTATAGCCAATAAAACAAAATCTGTCTTAGGGCAAAGGTTGGAACAAAAAGGCTAACTAGTTGAATCTGTTTGCACAATTCACACCAACGGTATCTGCAAAGCGTTAATCGACGCTCGTTTCACAACGGCTTTGTTTGTGGTTCGTGATTGAAATCCGTCATCATCTGCTGAGTGTGATCGTACTCAACTGTGCGATCGCGAAGCGGGCGCTCTGCGCCATCGCCTTATGCGGGGCTTTGCCCCGGAGCGAAACGGGCACTCCGTGCGATCGCGAAGCGGGCGCTCTGCGCCATCGCCAGTGAGAGGGTAAAGCCAGAAAATCACCCTTTTGACCGGTATTAAATAAAAGCGCAACCGTAACTACAACGAAAGACCATTCTGATATTCAGTGATTTTACTAGTAAATTCACTGAAGCCTTAATTTAATTCCTAGTTTTTACGGTTACCAACCAACCTCTAGAGTAGTTAGGCTATAGCAGATGATATATCGCTTGTTAATCAGCTTGTAAGCTCTAGGGCAATTTCAGATGATTATTGAAAGACCGCTAGTCATAAATCAGCCACAAATTGGTAAACTAATTCGGGAACTCCGGTTAGAAACTGGGCTAACACAAGAAAAGTTTGCTGTCAAATTGGGCGTGACGTATCCCACGATAAACCGTTGGGAGAACGGACACACGAAACCTTCACCATTAGCCATGCAGAAAATTGAGGAGATGCTAAAGCATAGAGACTTGTACGGTCAAAATCTCAATTTTCAAGAAAACAAGCAGTTTTATTCTTAATTTATTGCAAAGAATAGTAGCTTCAATTCCATTTATTCTTCAGAGTTATTAATACAGCCTAACACTGAATTAAGCGGATTTTTTAGGCAACTTAACTTGACTTAAAAAAGCAAAGATAAAATATTTTTTGGATTCCAAGCAGGGAAATAATAAGCTTAAATTATGATATTTCATGCAATTTTACTAAAGAGTTTTCAAACCTGAATTGATTCAAAGGATTGCTAAATATAGATTTCAAAATTCTTGATGGCAATCCTTAAACACAGGTAGAGTTAATCCATGCGAACTAGCGAACAAATTCAGACAGAAATTGAGGCAAAATTCGGCTTTTTTCCTCCTTTTTTTAGCCCAGCGCTACAAAACCCACAAGTTCTAGAAAATCTTTGGCAACAGACCCTAAGCGCCTACGTTACCAATCCGCTGCCAGCTGTATTTAAAGAAAAGCTTTCTGCCTACCTCTCGCGCTACTGTCCTGTTCCTTACTGTATGGTTTGCCACAGTTGTTCGTTGCACTTCTTGGGGATGAAAGGTAAAGAGGTGTTAAAACTGCTTCAATCGTCTCCTACAGAAGAAATAGAAATTGATAAATACCTACATATACTCGCACAAGCCTCTAATGAGTTAATGCTTGAGGTAGAGATCAACTCAGAAGTTGAAGAGAGCTTACTTTACTGCGCAATATTTATTTCCTTAGAAAAAGATGCCACATATTGTCGCCGCGAACTGCGCCACCTTTTAGGAGATGTAAACTATCAGCACTTAGTCACGTTTATCGCTTACGTGAAGACGTGTCACCTATGGATGGAAGCCCACCCAGAAGTTGCATTAGCAGCAGACAAGCGAGCGATTGACCATCTTGAAGCCTTAGTTGATGAGGAGCCTGGTTTAGCTGATTACTTTGACAGTTATATGGAAGCAGCTAAACAAAAGCGAGAAGAAGAAATTTTTGAGCGCCAACGGACAGAGTCGGCATTACAACAGACAACGACACTTCAACGAGGGATTTTAGATAGCGCCAACTACGCGATCATTTCCACCAATTCACACGGCACAATCCTTACCTTTAATGCAGCCGCAGAGCGATGGTTGGGCTATACCGCCTTTGAAGTAGTAGGGAAAACAACGCCTGCCATTTTCCATGACGCTGCAGAAGTACTGCAGCGGGCGCAAGAGCTATCGCAGGAGTTAAGAACTACTATTGAGCCTGGATTTGAAGTATTTGTAGCCAAGGCGCGACGCGACGAAATAGACGAATGCGAATGGACTTACATTCGCAAAGATGGTAGCTGCTTTAGCGTGCTGCTATCAATCACGGCTTTGCGCGACAACGAGGACAACATCACGGGTTTTTTGGGCATCGCCAGCGATATTACAGAGCGCAAACGAGCAGCAGCGGCACTACAGCAAAGTGAGGAACGCTTCAAGGCGTTTATGAACAATAGCCCAGCTGTGGCTTTTATGAAGGATGAGCAGGGGCGCTTCGTCTATATCAACGAGTCATTCGAGCGCTGTTTCGATATAAAGATGGCTGATTGGCTAGGGAAAACGGATTTTGATGTCTGGCCGGAGCAATTAGCTTTACAGTACCGTGAAAACGATCGCGCTGTTTTCGCTGCTGATAAAACCCTAGAACTTGTTGAAGTTGTTCCTAACCCAGATGGGCATCTCCGCCATTGGTTGTCTTTTAAGTTTCCTTACAAAGATATTTCTGGGCAACGGCTGCTTGGAGGTATAGCGATTGATATTACTGATCGCTTGCAGGCGGAGGCGCTAGAGGAAGCTAACGACAAACTCAGTCGTTCGGTAAAAGAATTAGAACAGCGCCATCATGAGTTTGCTCAACTAGGCGAATTGAGCGATTTTTTACAGGCTTGCAAAACAGTTGAGGAAGCCTACAGCGCACTTGAACTGCTAGTCCCACCTTTATTCCCTCAAACTAATGGTGGGATATTTTTAATTAATGATTCAAAAAATTTGGTTGAAGCCGTTGCTACTTGGGGACCTGCGCCATTTCCTAGCCAGGAATTATTCGCACCTGATGAATGCTGGGCATTGCGGCGGGGTCGGATTCATCATACAACAAAAGCGCACTCAAAATTACGCTGCTCTCATATCCATTCAGACTCAGCACCCGCATCATCTTTATGCATCTCCATGACGGCGCAAGGGAAAGCAATGGGCGTACTGTATTTGAGTTTGCTGGAATCGGGAGAATTCATCGAAAGCAAACAACAGCTAGCTGTTACGGTAGCAGATCACATCGCGCTGTCTTTAGCTAACTTAAAACTACGCGAAACGTTACAGAACCAAAGTATCCGCGATGCGCTGACAGGATTATTCAATCGCCGCTACTTGGAAGAATCCCTAGAACGAGAACTGTACCGATGCGATCGCAATAAGAAATCTTTAGGAATCATTATGCTTGACATTGACCACTTTAAATCGTTCAACGATACGTTTGGTCACTCAGCTGGTGATGCTGTGTTGCGCGAATTGGGCGAATTCTTGCAAAGCCATATTCGGAGATCGGATATTGCTTGTCGCTATGGCGGTGAGGAGTTAACGCTGATTCTGCCGGAAGCATCTGTTAAGGTTGTTTTAGAGCGAGCGCAAGCTATTTGCGACGGAGTTAAGCACTTGCAGGTTGAGTATCGTCGTCAGTTGCTCGGTACGATCTCGCTGTCATTGGGAGTTGCAATGTTCCCAGAGCATGGTGTCACAGGAGAGGCTGTACTGCGAGCGGCTGATGCAGCCTTATACCGCGCTAAACGAGAGGGGCGCGATCGCGTCATTGTTCATCAGTAAATCCTTTCCGGTTTTAGGGTAGAATATTGCATTGACCCAGTTCAAGCTGAGAAATTTATCGCCGCGATCAATGCTTTGCGAGTGGTGCGGCTGCGAGATGGTGCCATTCGGTGGGGTATTTTTCATGATACCGCCGATCTGACTCGTTACTTGGAGACGTTTATAGTTGAGTCCTGGGTGGATCATTTACGCCAGTATGAACTGTTCACTATCCACAAACTGAACAACTCCCCATTGTCCATTTGTCAACCAAGCAGAATCTGATTTCACCACTTCCTCCAGAACTTCCGGTTTAATCCCTGCTGCGACTTCTGATTTGAGAGTACGTAAAGCTACCATTGGCGCAGGTAAGTAACACACTATATCTGCAATGTTAGTTGTGAAATCCCAGTGTCTATCTCCTAACAGCCTACGATAATTTGCATCTCCTTTAATGATTATCAAATTGGAATGAGATAACTCATTTTTGAGGGAGTCGGGTATTTCCCAAAAGG
This sequence comes from Scytonema sp. HK-05, assembly GCF_963872035.1. NCBI lineage: Bacteria > Bacillati > Cyanobacteriota > Cyanophyceae > Nostocales > Scytonemataceae > Scytonema > Scytonema sp. HK-05. The sequence goes on along the minus strand of NZ_CAWMYC010000169.1, from coordinate 39,165 downwards.
CTAAAGGTGATGTCCAAAAATAATCCTCACACAAAATTAACCGCTTTGATGCAATATATTCTTGCAGTCGTTGAGCAAAGGATATTAATTGTGGATTGCTAGAATCGGCTAAAAAGTCTGTTGTATGATGCACATCTTTAATCATGGCATCAGAGACAAATGTTGGATGAGGTTTTAAATGCAGTTTGATTTGAGTAGCTACACCACTTCCTAAAAGATAATCCACCAAACATAAATCACAGATAAGTTCAAAGCCAGCATTATCTACAACAAAGTCAACGCGTCCGGAATTGCTATTAATTAACAATTCAGTGACTTTGGATGCATCATCTACTAATATATGAGATTGTTGGCTTTCAATGTCAAAACGACTTCTGTCAGTCTCAAATGCAGACCAAAGACTCAGGTCAACTCGGTTTCCCCACAAAGCAAAATATAATAATGCTATCAAAGCTGTTTGCTTGGACTCACTTTGTTGCTGCGATACACTCAACCATGCGTTCACTTGAGTGCATAAAGCAACTATCGAGTCCAGGGATGTTTCTAAACCTTGATGTTTTTGTAATTCAAATGGATCTACACCTTGCGATTCACTCTTGAGAAAGTAATTGGTAATTTGCAGAATAAATCTATAGAAATAAGTTTCAGCAAAAAACCAGGGAATATCTATCCAACGCTGTCCCTTGTATGGTTCTAGATATCTATTCCATGCTGCAAAATCTGCACCAGTGTCATCTACAAGAAGTGGTAAATATCCTGATGACAGTTCACTAGCTAGTTTTTCCAAGCTGTCATTAATATTGGCTGGAAACTTATTTTCAACGATGACTTTACGGGCAATACTGGGCATCCGTTGAGTGACTGTAAACTCAGTAAAAGTCCCAACTTCTGCACCCACCAATGACGGTGGTAAGGGTAATTTAGGAATGCCGGATTTCTGTTTCACTAACTTTTCTTTGCGATAAAGCACCACTTTCAAATAGTGCGATATTTTGTTAACGAACTCTACAAATTTAACATTCAGTTTATAAATGTACAACTGAGGCGGTCGTTTAGTTGACCAAAGGAGCGATGCGAAGCGCGTCCTAGTGGTCTGTCGCATTAATTCTGGTGGGTTGTAGAGACGTTGCATGCAACGTCTCTACAGGGTTTGAAGATAGGTTTGGATGATACACAAACGGTCTTCTGGGCATTTTGCCCTGGTTCTTGTTGCGAAAATTGCAAAAGCAGTCAGTTCAAGACTTCGGTAGCGTCCACCTAGTGTTTGACTTATCATTAAAATCACCAATGTCTTGAGGAAGTTCTCACTTCATTTGATCAGGATTTTGGCACAAACTAAAGTAACTAATATTTACCAATATTTGAAAAAGTACACGAGTCATCTATGAAACTTAGCCTGTGCATGATTGTCAAAAACGAAGAAGCAACACTGTCTAAATCTCTGAGCAGTGTGAAAAATGTGGTAGATGAGATGGTAGTGTTAGATACAGGCTCTACAGACAGAACTCCCGAAATCGCTAAGAAATTCGGTGCGCAAGTGCATCACTTTGAATGGTCCAATGACTTCAGTGCTGCCCGAAATGAAGCTTTAAAATACGTCACAGGTGATTGGATTCTTGTCTTAGATGCAGATGAAACTCTTACCCAGAAAATTGTACCGCAGTTGCAGCAGGCGATACGAAGAGAAGAATATCTCCTGATCAACCTCCTGCGTCATGAAGTGGGTGCAGAACAATCTCCCTATTCTCTGGTTTCCCGCCTTTTCCGCAATCATCCCCAAATCCGCTTTTCCCGTCCTTACCATGCGTTAGTGGATGATAGTGTGTCGGAAATTTTAACTCAGGAACCGCATTGGCAAGTTGGTTATTTGGAAGGCGTGGGGATTGTACATACAGGATACCAAAAAAGTGCGATCGCTCAGCAAGATAAATTTCCCAAAGCGCAAGCGGCGATGGAAGAGTTTCTTGCCTCTCATCCTCATGATCCCTATGTTTGTAGTAAGTTGGGGGCGCTGTATGTGGAAAGTGGGAAACTCGTAGAAGGTATCAAATTGTTGGCGCAAGGAGTCGCACATTGTGAGGAAGAGTACGAGACTTTGTACGAACTCTACTATCATCTGGGCATTGCCTACACTCGTTTGCAAAATTATAAAAATGCGATCGCCCACTATGATGCTGCAACTAAATTGCCCATTTACCCAATTCTTAAATTAGGAGCATACAACAATTTGGGCAGCTTACTCAAAGCAACTGGAGATTTTAACGGTGCTAAAACTGCTTACGAAGCAACAATTAAGATTGACCCTAGTTTCGCGATCGGTTACTACAATTTAGGCATGACTCTCAAAGAGATAGGTTTATTCAAGGATGCTATTCTTGCCTACCGTAAAGCAATTGAGTTGAATCCAAAATCTGCTGAGACTTACCAAAACTTAGGGGTGTTGCTGCTGAAACTTGGCTACGTACAGGATAGTCTGATGACTTTTAAAAAAGCAATAGCCCTTCACGAACAGCAAAACCCCAAAGAGGCGAAGCGACTGCGCCAAAGTTTGTCAGAGATGGGCTTGTTGCGTTAATGAATTTGGGATCTCATAGATTTCTTGCAAAAATCCTGTTTAGAGGTATTTGAACCACAGATGGACACAGATGGACACAGATAAATTATCTGCGTTCATCTGCGGTTTCATATTCAAAAAATTTGACTTAGGCAAAAGATCTATGTAGAGACGCGCCATGGCGCGTCTCTACACGATGCGACTAAATAACTGACTTGACAAATTTTTCCAATCTATCCATTCCCTTTTCAATTGTTGCCAAATCGGTGGCGTAGGAAAGGCGAATATTGTCGTCAGCACCAAAGGCGATTCCAGGAATAACTGCCACTTGCTCTTTTTCTAGCAAGGCGTTACAAAAATCTAGGGATTTTAGTCCTGTTTTGGTGATATCCGGGAATAGGTAGAAAGCGCCGTCTGGTTTTGGACAACTCAGTCCAGGAATAGCGTTGAGTCGTTCAAACATGACTTCTCGGCGTTTGGCGAATGCTTGGCGCATTTCTTCTACACAATCTTGCGAACCTTCCAAAGCAGCGATCGCCCCATATTGAGCAAAGGTACAAACATTCGACGTACTATGGCTTTGGATGTTAATTGTTGCCTTAATCAAATCAACGGGTCCTGCTAAATATCCAATCCGCCATCCCGTCATTGAGTAAGCTTTGGCAAAGCCATTGCTGATCACAGTGCGGGCAAAGATATCTTTTCCTAGTGAACCTATGCTTACCTGTTTTACGCCATCGTAGAGAATCTTCTCATAAATTTCGTCGGAAACGACAACAATATCAGTTTCCACGATTATTTGGGCGATCGCCTGAAGTTCCTCTGGTGTGTACACCATACCAGTGGGGTTAGATGGCGAGTTGAGGATGAATAATTTCGTCTTGGGTGTAATCGACTTACGCAACTTGTCTGGTGTAATCTTATAACCAGTAGAAGCATCTGTAGGGACAATCACAGACACTCCTCCTGCAAGCGTCACCATGTCGGGATAGCTTAACCAGTAGGGCGCTGGGATAATGACCTCATCTCCTGCTTCAATCAGCGCCAGTATTAAATTAAACAGAGAATGTTTTCCACCGTTGGTGACGATGACATTTTCTGCCTTGTAATCAAGACCATTATCCGTTTTTAACTTGCGAGCAATCGCTTCCCTTAACTTGGGTTCTCCAGATGCTGGTCCATACTTAGTCTTACCTTCTTCCAAAGCTTTCTGTGCAGCAGCTTTAATGTGCGCTGGAGTGTCAAAATCTGGTTCTCCGGCGCTAAAACTACAAACATCAATTCCTTCTGCCTTCATTGCCTTAGCTTTCGCGGCAATAGCTAAGGTTATTGAAGGTGTTACTTGACTTACTCGTCCTGCCAGCTTCATTATCACTCGTTTGGCAAACTTGAGACCTATTTAAGAATATCCCAGAAATCCTCTCGATATTTGTCTTTTAATAATTCCTTTGTTCGTTGCATTCACCAAAAGGTAGGGGTACAGCACTGCTGTACCCCTACAAGCGCGATAAAATGAAATCACAAATTGCTTGCTGCTTAATCTCCACGATGAGCTTTATTACGAGCAAGTTCTTGCTCAATTGGGCTACGGTCGTAGTCTTTTGCTCCAAAAACTCGCTGAGGCTGGTCGTTTCCTAATTCTTCTCCAGCTCGCTGTAGCATATTAAGAGGATTTTTTTGCCGACTTCCAGTTCCCAAATCCTTGGGAATCACTTCTCCTGCTCGCTTTCCGCTTTCGATGTAATTATCGCCGCCAATCTTTGGTGTCTGGTTGGCGTTCTGTCCGATTTTTTCTTCTATGACACTACTGGAAGAATAATCACCAGAATAATAACCTGCAGCTTGAACAGAGGTAGCAGGCAAGCTCATGAACGCAAGTAAACCAGCCAGTAAGACTACCGCGATTTTGCGGCGCAATTGATGAAATGTTCTGATAATTTCTGTCATGCGCGAAATTCCCTTTATGCTTTGTGAGTTAACCTCTGAATGTTAAGAAATTGGTACAAAGCTCTCTTCTTCCCTGAGGCGGGTTGTCTGCTATATAAAGAGTCGGGCAGTATAGGTGTTTTCAATTAAGCAATGTAGAGACGTTGCATCGGAAAGTTCTACACGTGTGGAATCTACAGCACATTTGTGCCACGGGCATATCCCGATAGGGACACGCGCAAGCGAGGCTATCATCCAATACAGTTCAGTTAAGGATTGATCCTCCCTAGCCCTCCTTAAAAAGGAGGGAACTAAGTACAGCTTTGCATTAATTCGTAGCGTTTTAAAACGCAGAGGGACGCCGAGTCAGCGCAGAGTAACGCAGAGCCTTTCTGAAATTAATTCGTTACGAACTTGTGAAATTCTGTACTAAGCCCCCTTTTTAAGGGGGTTGGGGGATCTTAACAAAACTAAACACCACTAACTGAACCGTATTGGGCTATCATCGACAATCCTTAACTGAACCTTATTGGTTTGTAGGGGCACAGCATTGCTGTGCCCCTACTGAATGTTGGAGTTTGGAGGTCAGCTTAAGCTATCGTTACCTCACTAGACAAGTAAACATCCTGGATGGCGTGGAACAACTTCACTCCTTCCTCAAAAGGACGCTGGAATGTCTTGCGCCCAGAAATTAATCCTGTTCCACCAGCACGTTTGTTAATTACAGCAGTGCGAATTGCTTCTGCAAAGTCATTTTTTCCAGACGCCCCACCAGAGTTAATTAATCCTGCACGTCCACAGTAGCAATTCAGCACCTGATAACGTGTCAAATCAATTGGATGGTCTGTTGTCAAGTCTGTGTAAATCCGCTCATTGGTTTTACCGTAACTGTGACCAGTCGCTTTGGCTACTGCTCCGTAGCCATTGTTATTTTCCGGCAATTTTTGTTTAATGATGTCTGCTTCAATTGTTACACCAAGATGATTCGCCTGTCCTGTGAGATCAGCAGCAAGGTGATAGTCTTTGTCTTGTTTGAAAGCGTTGTTACGCAAATAGCACCAAAGAATAGTCGTCAGCCCCAGTTCATGAGCGTGTTTGAAGGCTTGGCTGATTTCCTGAATTTGCCGGGTGGATTGTTCTGAGCCAAAATAAATTGTCGCACCCACCGCAGTTGCACCCAAATTCCAAGCTTGTTCGACATCGGCAAACAAGACTTGGTCAAATTGATTGGGGTAAGTTAGCAGTTCGTTATGATTAAGTTTGACAATGAAAGGGATTTTGTGGGCATATTTACGCGAAACTGAACCCAAGACTCCTAAAGTCGTAGCAACAGCGTTGCACTCGGCTGCTATTGCCAGCTTGACAATATTTTCTGGGTCAAAGTAAATGGGGTTGGGTGCAAATGACGCACCCGCTGAGTGTTCAATTCCTTGGTCTACAGGGAGAATAGATAAATACCCAGTATTTCCTAGCCGTCCGGTAGAGTAGAGTGTTTGGAGATTGCGCAAAACTTGGGGATTGCGATCGCTATTCAACCAAACTCGATCCACAAAGTCGGGTCCTGGTAGATGTAGCAAATCCTTGGAAACTTTTGCCTTGTAGGTGAGCAAGTCTTCTGCTTCTTTGCCGAGCTGGGACTCGATAAAACCTGGTGTAGATAGAGTGGCAGTCATAATTTGTCCTCAAGACTTCCGTCTCTTATGGTGGCTATGCCCAGAGTAACGTATGTCTCCCCAAAGACAGAACAATAGCTATTTTTTCTTTGGATTTTCTTTAGGTTCTAAGAAAAATTTGACACAGTTTCATCAGCGATACTTATCACACAAATGCCTATCTTCCTCTGACACCTCTGCATTCGTCCGCAGATAATCCCGCACCCAATCGCAACCATACGCCACCAAAGCCTCACGCTGCAAATCTCGCTCCAAGTTCCACAAAATCACTTTTCCGGTAATATCAGATGAGGCAAGCACGAGTCCGTTTGGGCTGAAGGTGACTGCCCTTACCTGAGAGCCATGCCCAATCAGCGTTTGCACTTCGGTACCACTAAGGTTCCATACTTTAACAGTGTCGTCAGCACTAGCTGAGGCAACTAATTTGCCATCAGGACTCCAAGCGACACTCCAAACCGAATCGCCATGCCCTTTAAGCGTCAGCAATTGCCCATCCCGACTCCACAGCTTCACGGTTTTGTCCCGAGAACCTGTCGCTATCATTTTGCCATTTGGACTCCAAGCGACACTCATCACCTGATTGTCATGTCCTCGCAGCGTTTGCACTTCAGTACCATTAAGGTTCCATATTTTAACAGTATTGTCAGCACTGGCAGAGGCAACTAACTTGCTATCAGGACTCCAAGCGACACTCCAAATGCGATCGCCCTTTGGGCGGCTCCCTTTGGGAGCATCGCTATGCCCTTTGAGCGTCAGCAACTCTTGCCCATCCCGACTCCACAATTTCACGGTTTTGTCCTGAGAACCTGTCGCGATCATTTTGCCATCCGGACTAAAGCTGACACTTAGTACCCCACCCTTGTGTCCTTTAAGCGTTTGCAGTTGTTGCCCATCTTGACTCCACAGCTTAACTGTTCCATCCCAACTAGCAGTAGCAACCGTTTTACCGTCAGGACTCCAAGCTACACTGTTGACTACATGAGTATGTCCCCTAAGGATTTTAACAGCTAAACCGTCCGGTGATACAAGTTTAGCTGTTTTGTCTTGAGAGGCAGTGGCGAGGGCTTTGCCATCTGGACTAAAACTAACGCTCATCACCCAGTCGTTATGTACCGACAAAATATTGAGATACTTACCCTCTACATTCCAAAGCCTAACCGTTTTATCAACAGAGCCAGTGGCAATAGTTTTGCTATCTGGGCTAAAACTAACGCTCATCACCTGGTCATTATGCCCTTTGAAGGAGTAAATTTCTCTGCCATCTCGACTCCAAAGTTTGACCGTATTATCTGCACTGGCACTAGCAAGAGTCTTTCCGTCAGGGCTGAAACTGACACTGATAATTCCTTTGTCATGCCCTTTGAGGATTTTATCAGGACGAGTTTGAAAGCTAGTTTGATTCTTTCGACTCCAAAGTCTAATTGTTTTGTCCCAACTAGCAGTCGCCAAGATATCACTATCAGGGCTGAAACTAACACTCATAACTGTGTGGTTATGTCCTTTGAGAGTTTGTAGTTCTTTACCCTCGCGACTCCAAAGTTTGACAGTTCTGTCCCGACTGGCGCTAGCAATCATTTTGCCGTCAGGACTCCAAGCTACACTAGTAACCCATCCGCCATGTCCTTTGAGCGTTTGCACTTTTATGCCAAACTCCTGTCCAGACGCTTTGTTTTCAAGACTCCAAAGTTTGACTGTATTGTCAACAGAGCCACTTACAATCATCTTGCCGTCGGGACTCCAAGCTACACTGGTCACTTCATCATTATGCCCGACAAGAGTTTGCACTATTGTACCATCAACACGCCAGAGTTTAATGGTTCTATCCCGACTGGCACTGGCAATCATCTTACCGTCGGGACTCCAAGCTAAGCTGGTGACTTCATCATTATGCCCGACAAGAGTTTGCATGATTGTGCCATCCAGACGCCAAAGTTTGATGGTTTTATCCCGACTGGCACTAGCTATGATTTTACCATCCGGGTTAAACCTGACACTCCTGACGACTCCATCATGTCCTTCTAAACGATTGTGTTCTCTTACCCAGTAGAGGCTTTGTTGGAGTCTCGTCTCTACCTTCGCCCGAAGTTTGGTATTAGCCCAGACTTGAGGAGTTTGTTTAAGTTTGATGCTAGCTTTCAGACTTGCTATTAAGGCATCTAGCTTATGATTTGTGTTAAACAATGCTTCTGAATGGTTTACTAAAGCAGTAATTTCGTATTCCGTTGCCCGTTGTTTTTGAGATGCTGCTTGCTGCGCCAACAATCCTGCGATTCCTAATAGACCGAATGCTACTACTGAAGTTATAGTTAAATTAAGCTGTGCTTGCCTAATGGTTTGTTGAGCTTTTTGTTGGGCTAACTTTAAAGTCTGATTAGCTTGAGCTAAAAGCAAAGTCGCTTGTTTTTCAACTTCCAATGCTTTTTGGGTTTCGCGCTTCTCTAGATCTTGGCTTGCGGCAAGAAACTGATAATCCAAGTCAGTCACACTTTTGCCCTGGACCCAAGCTTGGGCATCTCTTAAGGCAAGTCCGCGCAGTAGTCGCGATTCATCAGTCTGTTTTGAGGCAACCCAAGCATCGAAGGTTTGGGAGTAGGGACGCAGGTTTCTGAATTGTTTTTCCACCCATTTGGTGTTAAAAACTTCCTGATAAATGCGGTTTGTCACCTGCAAATAACCCTGGTTTTTCACCACCAAACCTGATAACAACAGTTCCATTTGCTCACGCGAGTCATCGGCTTTGACGAACACACCCTGCAAAAGACTCTGATAAATATCGAGTATTCTCGCAGCACGTTTTTCATTTCTCAGAATCCGGTTGCTTATCGTCCGCAAATGCTGTGGTTCATCCTGCGATTCCCAGTTCTCAATGATGCGTTCATGCACCAACTGCTTGAGCCAATATTCCTCATTGCTTGCAGTATTAGGCAGAGTATTAATTTCGTTTATCGAACTCTTGATTGCTTTTTTTGAGGAATCCAGGCAAAGTTGACAAAGCTTCTGAGTGAGAAATGGTTGTCCACCTGTCCAAGCTAATATTTCTTTGAGAATAGCTTCCGGGTTACTAACTGTGTCCTTTAATCCCTGAATGAGCAGCTGTGCTTCATGTAATTGAAATCCGTGTAGTTCTATCGCTCTACCAATATTAAAAGGTGTACGATTTTTATCTGTAATTAAATCGCTGGGTGTGGCGACTCCAAAAATTGCAAACGTGAGGCGATTGTAGTGTGGATTGATAGCTCTGCGATTGTAGCAAGACCGTATGAGAGCAAAGAAATCATCAACGGCAAAATCTAAGCTGAGAATACTATCAATTTCATCAATAAATATAACAATATTATCTTGGGGAAACTCAACTAACAAGATATCTTCAATAAAACGATTCAGAAGCTGAACCAGCGAGATACCTTGTTCGTCGCGCCACCAGGATTTTAAATTCACTTTTTCTAATAAATTAAACCCCCGCCACAATTCACTCACAACGCCTTTGTACCACTGGAGTGGCGTGATATTTTCGCCGCCTACACAGGACATATCTACAGTCGTACAGCGGTATCCTTGTTGTTGTAGCAGATGACGAGTCCTCACCATGATTGAGGATTTGCCCATTTGCCGAGTGTTGAGGACATAACAAAACTCACCCGCTTTTAATGCTTGATACAATTCCTCATCGGCTTTCCGTTTTACATAAATTGGAGTATCAGCTGCAAGACTACCACCGACTTGATATCTGTAATTTGTCATTAACTACTCATTGCTGACGACTAATAAGCTTGTGGTTGCGCTAAAGGATGACTCACCCTCTACCTTAAATTACGGAATCCATAATTTAAAGTTGTGCTGATATAAGTGCGATCGCGCTTTATAAGTACTGATTGCTGAAGTGTTTCAGAAACAGCATTTACAAGAACGCTTGATGTGCCTTTCTTTTGCGGAATTGTGCAACCAACTGCTAAACTGACTGTTACCACAGGTGCTGGAAGACCGTAAAGTGTCTCTTGATGAGCAAGACCTAATTTTTTGACTTGTTTGCGGATGAGTTCAGCAATTTTAAAAGCCGAATTGGCTGTTGTATGGGGCAAAATAGCCGCAAATTCTGCCTCTTTATAACGAACTGGCAACCGTTGATGCGATTCATGACTGCTTACAACATCACTAATAACGTTAGCAACAAGCCGTACACATTCATCTGCAGCTTTCTGACCATGAGTATTATTGTAAATTTTCAAATAGTCAATTTCCAACAAAATCAATGATAAGGGGCTTTGTTCTTGTGTTAACCTTTGCCATTGTTGTTCTAGGTAGATGTCAAAGTAGCGTTGATTAGCAAGTTGAGTCAGTTCATCAGTATAAGACAAGCGGTGTAACTCTTGGACTTGTCTTTGCAACTGCTCAATTTTCTCCTGCGCGTTCTGTTCCTCAAGAATGTGAAGAGTAAAATACTGTCGATACAACTCACAAGCTACAGTGTATTGATAACCCTGCAATTTTATCAAACCCATACCTTCTAACTTAAATGCTAGTATGGGGTCTAATTCCACACTAATACCAGCACTCATCACCTGTTTAAATGTTGTTGCCAATTCAGGATTTTGCTGCAAACTTGCTAATTGTCTGCGCAAGTAAACGCTATAAATTCCAGCCATTGTGGGGGCTTCATTTAATAGCTGCTGTAAACTTTTTTCAGGAAAATTAGCAAGGTGATAAATAGCCAATCTTACTAAATAGGGATGTCCTCCCACCATTGCTTGTAGTGCTTGGGCATTTTTTTGCCCTACATCACCTGTCCAATTAAGTCCGTAACGCTGGGCTAATTCTTGAATTTGCTCTAAACTAAACTCAGGTAATTTAATTGCTACTCCTACATTAAAAGGAGATTGATTAATATTGAGGTCAGTATAAACTTCTGTAGAGTGAACAACAACTAACCGGAGTTTTTGCCAAAGTACATTTTGTTTTCCTTGTTCATGCCATGAACGCAGCAAAGAGAAAAACTCTTGGCTAATGGGGGAATATTCAAAAATTTGATCTACATCATTTAAAATTAAAACTAAAGGAGGATTTAAATTTTTCAGCAAATAATTTTCAAAATAAATTGTACAACTCACCTTACTGCCAGTATCCTCATCCCAATAGTGATCTAGCACTGGTGTTAAGTCTAACTGGTGGCTGACATAACCACAAAACCAACGCAAAAATTTATCCAAGGAAGTACAAACTGCTGCCTCTGCTTGCTGAAAATCTACATATACTGAGGAGAAACCAGATTGCTTGGCATAATCCAGCAAACGCAGTACCAAAGAAGTTTTCCCTGTTTTATGAGGAGATTGTATGCGAATAACGCTCCCGGTTCTGGTGAGTTCTTGATAAATTTGTTCTTCCACTGGAGGACGTGCGATGTAAAAAGGAGAATCAAGAGGTTCCGAATCACAAGGAAATTCTGTGGTTGCTGAGTGTTGTCGTTCGTAGTTCGTAGCCAAAATAATTTCACCAATCAAATAGAATTGTTATATCTTTGACACTCCCATGCCAAAAAGGCGGTGGCATTCTTAACTCATAGGAACTCTGATGGCTTTATCCTCATTAAGCATCTTAACCGTACATTATTGTAATAAATTAGCAAGGCGATTTTTAAGACAATAACTCAAGTTGCCTTCGCATTTATTGCCGCCGAAGGCGTGGGACTTTCTGCTTTAATTGTTCTAAATTGCAAAATTTAGAGCAGCATAAAGTTCAGTTTATGTTTACAAAGCTGTTCTTAGAAAAAGAATTATAATAACTTTATCTATACCTCTTTATAAAGAAAAAATCAAAATTATCTTACTTTTTATAAACATGAATATTAGAAAAATAGCTTAACCTAAACTTAAAAGTCAAATATATCTATATTTAGATAGATTACCAAATTTTTAACAAGAATAGAAAACTATGTTACATAAACCCAAAAAGCATTGGACACCCTCAAACTGGGCAAGTTGGAAACCCTTTGGAATTGGAGAGCAATACCCAAATAACTACTGGGAAGTCTTTCGTGCCATTTGGCTGTCTCGTCACAAGTTGCCCTACGCATGGAATATCCTGAACAAGGGTGTGTGTGATGGCTGCGCTTTGGGGACAACTGGGATGAAAGATTGGACAGTAGAGGGAATCCATGTCTGCAATGTGCGGTTGCGGCTTTTGCAGATGAACACAATGTCCGCTTTTGACCCTACTATTTTAGCGGATGTCTCCCAGTTGCAAAGAAAAACGAGTGCCCAATTACGCGAGTTCGGACGGCTTGCTTACCCAATGATCCGCCAATGTGGAGAAAAAGGCTTTCGTCGAGTCAGTTGGGATGAAGCTTTGCAAGTTATTGCCAGTCGCATCCGCGCCACCACACCAGACCGCCTCAGCTTCTATATTACCAGCCGGGGTACCGTCAATGAAACATACTACGCCACCCAGAAAGCTGTGCGGGCGATGGGAAGCAACAACATTGACAATGCCGCCCGTATCTGTCATTCTCCTAGTACGGCTGGTCTTAAAGGTGCGATCGGTGCAGCCGCAACCACCTGCTCTTATAAAGATTGGATTGGCACAGATTTATTAGTCTTCATTGGTTCAAACGTAGCAAATAATCAACCTGTCACCGTCAAGTATCTGCACTACGCCAAGAAAGCAGGTACAAGGATAGTCGTGATTAATACCTACCGTGAACCAGGAATGGAGCGCTACTGGGTACCCTCAATTGTAGAAAGTGCTTTGTTTGGCACCAAGTTTGCTGAAGATTTCTTTTTGGTAAACATGGGCGGGGACATGGCATTTTTAAATGGTACAATCAAACATATGATTGCCAATAATTGGGTAGATCAGTCGTTTATTAACCGCTACACTGCGGGATTTGATGAACTCAAAACCTTCCTGGAAACGCAATCTTGGGAAGAATTAGAAAAGCTTTCCGGTGCTTCTCGCGATGAAATGTACGCCTTCGCCAAAATGGTTGGACAAGCAAATAAAGCTGTCTTTGTTTGGAGTATGGGCATTACCCAGCATGAGTGCGGCGAAGATAATGTCAGAGCAATCATCAACCTAGCTCTCACCAAAGGTTTTGTCGGTCGCGAAGGTTGCGGTTTGATGCCAATTCGTGGTCACTCTGGGGTGCAGGGTGGTGCAGAGATGGGATGTTACGCTACAGTCTTTCCTGGTGGCAAACCGATTACCCCAGAAAATGCTGCCCAGTTGAGCAAGCTTTGGGGCTTTGAAGTGCCGACAAGTAAAGGTTTAATTGCTCCAGAGATGATTCATGCAGCATATGAAGGGCAGTTAGATGTTTTGTTCTCTGTGGGTGGGAATTTCTTGGAAGTTTTGCCAGAACCTGATTATGTAGAAGATGCTTTAAAGAGGGTTCCACTGCGAGTGCATATGGATATTGTCCTTTCTAGCCAGATGCTTGTGGAACCGGCAGATACTGTCGTGTTGTTACCTGCGACAACTCGCTACGAAATACCAGGGGGAGTGACAGAAACCAGCACCGAACGCCGGATCATTTTCAGTCCAGAAATTCCTGGTCCCCGCATTGGGGAAGCGCGTCCGGAGTGGGAGGTGTTTCTGGAATTGGCAAGGCGTGTGCGTGTAGAGACGAGAGGTGGCGCGTCTCTACATTCGGATGTAACGTCACAACATTCGGATGCAACGTCACAACATTCGGATGCAACGTCACAACATTCGGATGTAACGTCACAACATTCGGATGTAACGTCACAACATTCGGATGTAACGTCACAATATTCGGACGTAACGTCACAACATTCGGATGCAACGTCTCTACATTTCGCTGATACTGCTGCTATACGGCAAGAAATTGCCCAAGTTGTCCCACAGTATGCTGGAATTCAACACTTAAAGGAAGCCGGTGATCAATTTCAGTACAGTGGATCACATCTGTGCTTTGGTTGGAATTTCCCCACACCCGATGGAAAAGCACACTTTGCAGTCGTATCTCGTCAAGAACGAGAATTACCAGAGGGCTATTTCCTAGTAGCCACTCGCCGAGGCAAGCAGTTTAATAGTATGGTACAAGAACGCAAAGATGCCATCACTGGAGCAATGCGCGAGGCGGTGTTGATGAATGAAACCGATGCCAAGCAACTAGATCTTAAGAATGGCGACGCCGTGATTCTGAAAAATGAACTCGGTACTTTCCCAGGCAGAGTTTACACAGCACCTATTAAGCCAGGAAATTTGCAGGTGCATTGGCCAGAAGGAAATGTACTGTTAGATAGAAGTAAGCGTTCCAGTGAAGGAGTGCCGGATTATAATGCGGTGGTGTGTCTGGAAAAAGTTGAGTAGATTTGTTGCAAAAATCTAGTTTACGCCTACTTGGAACCGCAGAGGGACCTAGATAATTTATCTGTGTCCATCTGTGTCCATCTGTGGTTTAATATTCAAAAAAATTACACCGCTTATTTACAGCAGTTTTCAAGTAAATAAACCACGGGCTAGGGGCACAGCAATGCTGTGCCCCTACAAAAATCTGTGGTTCAATTAGCTGAAAATACCTGTAAATGATTAGACCACAAATCCTAAGGTGGGCATTGCCCATAAAAGTTTATATGATGGACATTTAAGATATGAGTGGGCAATGCCCACCCTACAAAAAACTTGGAACCGCAGAAGGATCTAGATAATTTATCTGTGTCCATCTGTGTCCATCTGTGGTTTTATATTCAAAAAAATTACAGCGCTTATTTAAATGATTAGACCATAAATCGTAAGGTGGGCATAGCCCATAAAAGTTTATGTGATGGACATTTAAGATATGAGTGGGCAATGCCCACCCTACAAAAAATTTATTATAAGTATTTAATCGGACATGATATTAGTGAGCTGCTGGTAAATCCGCTGTGGGTTTTCGTTTACCTAAAAGTAGGAGAAGCGGTAGCGTTACCAGAAAAGCTACCCCGACAATCCAAAAGATATCTTCAAATGACAAAATCTGAGCTTGGGTATCAACTGTTTGGTTCAGAATTTGAAGTGCCTGTTGGTGTGCTGTAGCTGCATCTTCTCCGCGACCTTGTAAAGCATTTTCCAGCATGGAGAGACGTTGATTGGTAGCATAATCATAGGGGGTAACGTGCTCAACCAGTATTTTCCGATGGAATGCTTGCCGTTGTGCTAGCAATGTCGTCAGTACTGCAATTCCAATACTTCCTCCCAACTGACGGGTAAGATTATAAAACCCGGAACCGGCAGAGATATCTTCCTTCGGCAAAGGACCGATGGTTGCCAAACTTAAGGGCAAAAACATCATCACTGTTCCTACTCCACGCCAAAGCAGGGGATAAAATAAGTCATCGCTACCTGTATCTGGGTTGATGCTTGCAAGCTGAAACATGACTAAGCTGGTGAGAATGCCTCCGCCAGCAATAATCAAACGGGGATCAATTTTACTCGTAATTCGTCCAAGCATCAGCATGGTTACAGCAGATGCTAACGCACCAGGAAACAGCAACATACCAGTTTGAGTTGCCGTGTAATGCAGCACGCTTTGGGCAAAGATGGGCACTGCAAATAAAGCACCGTAAAGTCCCATTCCCAACACGGCAGAATAGAGACTTCCAGCAGCCAGCGAACGATGTCGCAAAACTCCTAGATTCACCGCAGGACTATCAGTAGTCAACTCGCGCCAGATGAATAACGCCAGCCCTACCACACTGACAATTGCCAGTGTGGTGATAAAACCAGATTGAAACCAATCTTCCTTCTCCCCCTCCTCTAGGAAGGCTTGCAGACAACCGAGTGCGATCGCCAACAATCCAATGCCCAACCAATCGACTTTTTTGCTGATTGGTTTATGGTTGATGTCGTCACCTGGTAAGAACGTTAAAGCCATCATCACTGCCAGAATCCCAAACGGCAGGTTAATAAAGAAAATCCAGCGCCATCCTAGATTATCGGTGAGAAAACCTCCCAAAGTTGGACCAATTGCCGGACCTGCAATCACACCAACCCCAAAGATTGCCTGTGCTAACCCTTGCTGACTGGGGGGAAAGGTCTCAAACAAAATTGCCTGTGCTTTTGCCAGTAGCCCACCCCCACATAATCCCTGCAAAATCCGCGAAACAATCAGCATGGGGAGATTGATCGCGAATCCACATAGAATAGATGAAATGGTAAAGCCAATCAGAGAAAAGATAAAGTAAGTCTTGCGTCCAAAATAGTCACCTAACCAAGCAGTCAAAGGAATCAAAATTACGTTGGCAAGTGCGTAGCCTGTCACAACCCAACCAATTTCGGTGATGGTTGCTCCTAAGCTGCTTTGCATCTCTGTCAAAGCAACGTTGACAATGCTTGTATCGATGACTTCTAAGATAGCACCGAGGGAAGCCGTGATGGCGATCGCCCATTTAAGCCACTTTGGTTCAGCTTGATGAGATACTGTATGTCTACTTTGAGTGCGAGCCATAAATAATGATGAAACTTGAAAAATAGCTGAAAAATTAAATTAAAAAATTAAATAAAAGCCGTACTGATACCCCGCACAAAAATATCGACGCAAGATTCGAGGTAGTCTTGTTGGCTATAGCTTAATAAAGTAGATGGCGCATTACGCCGCAACATTCCTGCAAGCAGCATCCCTGTGAACATATCAACAGCTACTGCCAAATTCACATCTGCTCGCACTGTGCCCCGTGCTTGACCAGTTTCCAAATAAGCTATCAGCTTTTCTTTGACTGGTTTGGCGGCTTCTTGTATCACACGTCGGGCTGCGTCTGGATGCCGCTTGGCTTCCCCAATAAAAGTGCGGATCAGGTCTTCTGTTGCTTCCAGCATAGAGTTGTAAAGCTGGGCAAAGTGCCTTAAATCCCTCATCAGGTCATTTGTCCATTCCTCTGGATGGGCAAGGGCTTCTGTTTGAAGTGCCAGCGCGTTTTCAATCACCGCACCCAACAGTTGCTCTTTACTGGCAAAGTGACGAAACAAGGTGACTTCGTTAACGCCAGCAACACGAGCAATTTCACGAGTTGTCGCACCGTGCAATCCTGCCTCAGCAAAGACTTGCATAGCAGCTTGAATAATCCGGGTACGCGTAAGGGCAGCAGAACGAGCAGTCTTGTTCATAATTTGTAATGCAAGTACTTACTTACATTATAGTGAGACTTGAAAAGCAATACCGTTCAGTTAAGGATTTTTGGTAGGATTCACGTTCTCTGTAGAGACGTTGCATGCAACGTCTCTACACGTGTGGAAGAACCTAATATGAATTCTGAATTCTTCTTTTGGCTTATTTCAGTTCCTTCGCTGCCGGTACAATACCAAACTTGTTTAAACCTTTGTCAATTTCCCTAAGTAGTTTAAAATCTTCCTCGGGTAAGAGATAACTACTATTGCTGAACAAGCCCGCACTAACAGCAGGCTGCTTTTCAAGAAAGGAAAATGCTTGTCGAAATTGATGCGGCTGAGCTTGAATTGGTGAGTCAAAGTGACAGGGAATAATCCACTGGAAGTCCCAACTTGCCACCTTATCAGCCCAGTCGATAGTTTCCTTGGGTGCGCGGTTGAGAATGAGAGTTTGTAAAATTGGTGCTACAAACAGACGACCATTCCCTCGCAGTGCATCGAATGACCGCTTCCAGTCCTCCTGCCATTGGAAGGGAAATAACCCGAAATAAGCTTTCTTTGAACGCTCTGGTGCTTTGAGGGCATTGCGAAACACCTCACTCCATGTGGGTATTTCCAGCACGCTTGGTTGGAAGTACAAAGCAAACAACGAGATGCGCTGCCATCCCTTACGGCGATTTGCCTGATTATCCTCAACTATATCAGAGGCGTTGTCTTTGGCATGGAACAGCAAGGGGTATGGATCTAATTGGACGATCGCCGGCGGTTCTTCTGGTACGGAAACCACTGAGTCTGTTACAAGCAGGGTGTGCGATCGCCTATGAAAAAATGCAACTTCTTCAAACCGACCTGGTCCAAGTTCGACCGGACCGAGGATGGCATAATCAAACTCGTCGGCAAAGGGGGTTTGCCTGCTGTCTTCTGGGAGTAATGAAGTGCGTTTGGGGGGCAAGCCAAGCCAACTGAGTGGAAGATTGAGCGGGAAACTCCACTGATTTGGAGCTACAAATACCTGTGCGTTGGCAAAGTATCTGGCAAACGGACCAACGAAAACTTTGTGTTCTATGCCGGAGATGGTTGGGAGGATGATGTACTTGACGTTGCCGTGTTGTTCCACCAATTCCTTAACGAGGCGGATACACTCCCTTGTTGGCGCAACGGGCGCATACACGAGCAGTCCGCCGCCCTGTAACTTAACGACGGTCATGCGAACAGGCACGACAACGTAGAATATGCCCTGGAGTTGGTCAAAAGTCCAGACAGTATCTTTTACCACTTCTTTGCGGATTGTCCGCCGCTTGCCGTATGGGTAGAGTGGCAAAGTAAACCAGAACGACCATGAAAAGTCCCTCGGATGAATCTGTTCTGCGTTTCCTACACGTTGATCATGACCCACTGCATGCCCCCTTCCGCTCTTCCCAATGCTCATCAAACCTTTATACAAACCATTGCTAACCCGTTATCTACCAGCTTACTTGCTTGGGCAGTGATTTCGTAGCGCTGTCCTGAACCATCTACAACAAAGGCACCAACTTTCAGTCATAAGTTTAACCTGTTCCCCTTCTCCTTCCAAGCAGTAACTTTCATCTGCCATACATCTTTGGAATCGCAAACCACTCGTTGGACTCCTTAGACTGCAAAACAGGAGTTAACAGGGATCAGCAATTTCGCGGAATTCAGTTAAAAATCGCGCTGGGTGATTCACCTTGGGGAAGCGTTGCTGAGTCCGTCTTTGCAGCCACAAGTGTCAGCTTTTGAACGTATTAAGTAGAGGTTTCTTTACTTAATACGTTTTTATTTTATACAAAATTCATAAAGTATCAAGTAATTCTACGTGTTCATTTGCTTACATAGGTAAGGGAGCTAGCAAATATCAATGCTGGAAATACCTCCTGTTAAAAAATTTTGCAAGTGAGGTTTGGTAATTAAGATGACAATCTTAGCTAATCTAAATGATGAGCGTGGTAGTGGTAGATTTAACGCTCCCACGGCTAACACATTTGAGCAAAGCGAGAATGTGTCATAACAACCGTGGGATTCTTGGCTGCTTGAATCCACTTATACCATTTTGGATTTTAGATTTTAGATTTTGCAGCCACTGCGGTGCGGTGAATCCAGCGCTGCAGGAGGGTTTCCCGACCTAGGCGACTGGTGAACCCGGAGGAAGGTTCCCTCGTTGAGTCTTGTGGCGTGATTGTGAAACAGTTCTTGGTAATCGCTTTTAGCGCTTTGTGAAAGTCGCAATCATGTTTCAATTGGTATTACCATGCTGTAGTTGCCGATGGTTCTCGACAAGAAGCATTTTGCTTGATTACCAAGCCTGTTACTGTGCGCTCCACGCGTAAGGATTCAGATTATATTCATATCGAGGCTATTTCTTCGCTTATGGTGCAATTATGCGGCGTAATTTCAGCTTGACGAGTGGCTTCATCTGCATAAGTCAAGCGAACACCAAGATAGCTGTCTGGTTTGTAGGGCATACGTTCTGCCCACTCAATGGCGACAATTCCTGGTGTGACCTCAACACCTTCCCAGTAGGTTTCTAGGTTTAAGGCGGCGACTTGTTTTGGTTCCAAACGATATAAATCTAGGTGGTAAAGGGGAAGGCGTCCTTCCATGTACTCGTTAATAAGGGTGAAAGTTGGGCTAACAATTGGATCGCTGATGCCTAAGCCGAACCCAATACCTTGCACCAAAGTCGTTTTGCCAGCACCTAAATCACCTTGAAGTAAAATAACATTGCCAGCATTCAGCGATTGACCGAGAGCAATTCCAAGCTTTCGCGTCGCCGCTGCATCTGCCAAAAAAATTTTCATCATCAGTCAATAATCAAGAGTTCTCCCCTTGTCCCCTTGTCCCTTATATCCTCACTTTCCATGATGAGCTCCACTATACCACCGCCACAAGACTCGCGCCAGTCGTTCGGAGTTGTGACGCACGCAACCTGTTTCATCTTCATGCATCACATTAGCTAGAACAATCCGCCGCCCCAACTGGGCTATGGCTTCTCGATCCACGAAAACAGGATGCGATTCTTGTTGGGCGTAGCGGATAAGTGCGCGCGGACTAGGAGATTTTTTGTGTACCAGTACAGCATTAAATAGAGGTCTGCCGCAAGCAGCATCAATTGCCCGGATGTGGTCAGCAACGGTGTATCCCTGAGTTTCTCCAGGCTGTGTCATGATGTTGCATACGTAAATACGCGGTGCTTGGGAGGCGGCGATCGCATCAGCAATTTCTGGTACCAGCAAATTGGGAATAACGCTGGTATAAAGACTGCCAGGACCCATGATAATGTAATCGGCTTCTTTAATTGCCTTAATAGCGGCTGGCAAAGCTGGAGGATTTTCCGGAATGCAGCCAATCTTGACAATATTACCACCGGCTTCGGTAATTTTAGATTCTCCTTGTATGCGGCGACCATCGGATAACTCAGCCCAAAGGCGCACATCACTGAGAGTTGCTGGCAAAACTTGTCCCCGGATGGCTAGGACTTTGGAACTGGCGGCGACACCTCTTTCCAAATCGCCAGTAATATCACTCATCGCCGTCAAAAACAAATTGCCAAAACTATGACCTAGCAACCCCTCTCCAGCCTTAAAGCGGTACTGGAACAGTTCTGTCAATAACTTTTCTTCGTCAGCCAGTGCTGCCAAACAATTGCGAATATCTCCTGGTGGGAGGACGCCAAATTCCTGGCGCAACCGCCCTGAAGAACCGCCATCATCAGCTACAGTGACAATCGCGGTAATATTGGCGCTGTAAACTTTCAAGCCCCTAAGCAATGTGGAAAGTCCGGTACCACCCCCAATTGCGACAATTTTCGGTCCCCGGTACAATCGGCGATGCGCCAAGAGAACATCAATAAGTTCTTCATCGCCTTCTGAACGCAGTACCTGAGTAATTGAACTTACTGTCCGAGTTTGTCCCCATAAAAGCAACAGCAAGCCGCCCAGTATCACCAAAGGTCCGCTAATGTAGTACGGTAGAATGTCGGTGATGAATCCCAGAATCTCCCTCAAAAACTCAATTGCCCGAAAAATTGGCGTTAGCCTAATCCAGATAGCAAATCCCAGACTTGCTAAAATTACACCTCCAACACTAATTAGCAACCATCGTTTCACCGATAGCCCAGGAGATAACCACTTGAACCACTGGTTAACTCGATGGGAAGTGCGACGACGTGACTGCTTTTGCAAGGCGTTGAGGGCTTGTCTGAGAAAACCAATTGACATACCTGATTTGGAGCAGTGCTACTAACAATGATTAACAGAAAATGTACACTACTTGATTTAAACCCAAGAAGTGCGGAATTATTAGATTTTTCAATCTCATTAGACCAAAAGTGCATAGTCTAAGTTGCCAGTATGCCGAGTTATTACGCCTTTTGGTCAACAGAAACAACAAATCAATGGAACAGCGAATTTTAGGAATAGATCCAGGACTGGCAATTTTAGGATTTGGGGCGATCATATGCCAAAAAAATCAAAACAGTGTGCAACATGATTCAGTAAACCTACTAGATTTTGGTGTTGTCAATACGCCAGCTGGCACGGAAGTGGGACAGCGGCTATGTACGTTGTACGACGATTTGCACACCCTGATCAAAGAATTTCAACCTGAGTTGGTAGCAATTGAAAAACTCTTCTTCTATCGTATGGCAAATACTATCCTCGTGGCACAAGCGCGGGGAGTTGTCATGTTGGTATTGGGGCAGCATAAATTACCGACTGTAGAATTTACCCCTGCCCAAATTAAACAAGCGTTAACCGGATATGGTAATGCTGACAAACAGGAAGTCCAGGAAGCAGTGGCGCGGGAGTTGAATTTGGATGTCATACCTAAGCCAGATGACGCCGCCGATGCTTTAGCAGTAGCGCTGACGGCGTGGTTTCAGATTTAGGTTTGTAAAAAGAGAATTTGTAGCTGCTCAAGACTTTGGATGCCATCGCCCTTTTCTCGTGCTAAGGTGCAACAAGAGCATCAATAACGAACAACGATGGCAGAATTAACTCTTCAAATTTCCGATGAACTGGCTCAACGTCTAAAACCTCTGCAAAATCGTTTACCCGAACTGCTTTGGCAACTTTTAGATCTTGCCAACTTGTCAACACCAATTGAGCCAGAACTCAAAGACAGTTCTACAGATATTCCCGCCGTTTATCAAGAGGTTCTTGATTTCTTACTTAAGCGTCCAACACCAGAAGAAATTGTTGCTTTTAAGGTTACACCCTCTGCTCAAACACGCCTGCAAATTTTGCTGCAAAAAAACCGCGAAGCAACACTCACTCCAATGGAAGTAGCAGAATTGGACGTTTACGAGCAGCTGCAACATTTGATGATTTTACTTAAAGCACGAGCCTATTCTACAATTCGCTAGATGACTTCTAGTTTAATAAAGAACTGTATTGTTTATTGAGCTGAATTGGAGGAGCATGACTGACTGCCTCGATGCATTTGAGCCTTTTGAGAGCCTTGTTATGTTTTGCTGTTGCTCCTTGTTTTGCATAGAGAGTCGCTGCCTCCCGATTATCTTTAATTGCTCCTTGCTTGTCTCTTAACTCGCAGCGAGCAATAGCGCGAATCATGTAGGCATCAGCCAAGTCAGGAACGAGACGAATAACTTGTGTATAATCTTCGATTGCTGCCTCATAATCTTTTAGGAAATAGTGGGCATCACCACGTCCTATGTATGCATCAGTATAGTTTGGATCAATTTGAATAGCTTGATTGTAGTCTTTAACTGCTCCTAAATATTGCCCGTTTCCGCTTTTTTTCTTTCCCTGATTAAAGAAGTTTTTTGCCTGATTTTGTTGAGAGTAGCTTTTTTCACTTTTTTGCTCTCCCTGATTAAAGAAGCTTTCTGCCGGATTTTTTGCGGAAAAGTTATAAAATGCCAATGCAGTAACTGCCAAAACACCAACCGCAATAGGAACTGAGCGAGTGGATATGTTTGGAGAGCGAATAATTCTCTGAAAGAATTGGTTAGAAATTAAACTGTTAATAGGTGCAAAAATTGCAGCTTGTTCTGCTATAGTAAACTGTCGTTGCCTCTGCTCTTGTTCCAATTTCTCAATTTCTTCTCTAATACCTTGAGCAATATTTACAAATGCTTCATTCTGGTTTATCCAAAATCTTCTGTTATCTACAGGTTCGCCATTGATAGGCAAAGGCTGTAAGTCTCTGAATGGTGTAGCCTCCCAGTGATCAATTTGGCGGAGTTTAACAGGGATAACAAGGGCTTTTCCAGTATTGTACAGTTTCATAGCCCGCCTTCCAATTTCCCAACCATCATCCGAATCCATAAAATCTGGACTAACTAGCAAAACAATCACATTAGATTTATTCAGGTATCGGTAATTTTCATGCTTCGAGTTTCTTCCTGTTACTGATTGACATTTCCAATATATTTTCACTGTATTCTGTTGTTTCAAACTAGTAAGTTGTGTATCTAGTTTTTTCCGCAGTTTTTCATCTTTGTAAGAGTAGTAAAAACAAATTTTTATAGTTCTGGTAAATATGGAAAATAAAGACATAAATGACAATTTAGTTCGACTGCATCTCTTAATAAATTCTTCGTATTAACTGCTTTAATAGTCAAAATTTCTAAATGTACATTTAAGGTAATTCGCCCGATATTTTGCCAATTTCTTCTGCAAATTCTTCAGCAATGGTAACGAAAGCTTCATTTTGACTTTTCCAATATCTTCTATCAGTTACAAACTTGCCATTCTTAGGTAAAGGCTGGAGATCACCAATGTTGAACTTACCAAGCTTGAAGGTTTGCCAACTTGCGACTGAACTGAGAAATACAGGAATAACGAGAGTTCCTTCGCATTCTCGTCTTTCCATTGCTCGCTTAACCTCATAGTTAAGGTGGTAAACTGAAGAAAGAAAATTCGGACTAATAAGTAGGAGAATTATACGGGCTGAGTTCAGATGCTGCTCAATCTCAACCTTCTTATTTTTCCCTGGAGCAATTTTACTTTGATACCAAATTCTAATAATACTTTGTGACTCCAAAATACTTAAAGACTTTTCCAGTTGCTTTCGCAGCGATTCATCATTTGGAGAGTAAGATAAGAAAACTTCCATATTCTCTATATTTGCTTGTTTCCAGTTCTCAGATGGTAGTAAATCTTGCGGGTGCGTGTAGTTTACTTGAGTTTGGGTTCCCTGCTTGATATTAGATGTGCTACTAGTAAATTGTGGCTCGGCAACACTATCGGCAAAAAATGGAGGAGTTGTATTTGCGTTTTCCGTCCACAACTGGTTTTTGCTCAGCAGTTTTGGAGTTAAAGACTCTGGAATACCTGCGGCTCGGATGACTCTACAGCCTAGTTTATGGGCATATTCAACAGATTTTCCCGCTCCCAAAGCATCGTAAAAACCAACGGCAAATTCAATTGCCGCCTTATCGCCTATTTCTTTGCTCATGCCAATGACGTAATCAATATGTTGCGCGATCGCCTTCGCTTGAATCTCCGAAAAACAAGCATTGAGTAATACACACTTTACGTGTTCTGCAAACAACTCAAACAATCCAGCTAGCGCCTCTGCATCTACTAACTTTTCTTGCCCTGTTTCATCCTCAAATACCAAACCCTTTTGTCCAGATCCATGTCCTGAAAAATGGACAATCTGTGGCTGGAAGTACATGATTTCTCGATGAATATCTCTGTAGCGCACTGCTGCTGCCAATTCAATTTTAAATTGGTCGCGTCCTTTTGATTGTCTTAACCCATTCTTTATTTCGCGAAACTCTTCGTCTAAACGCAGTCTGCTTGTACCTTTCGGATTCGCTGCCAAAATCAAGATTTTGTTGACTGGAGTTCCACTATTCATCTAAAGACTTTATGGTAGATACGATTTAGCACTGAAATTTTCAGTTAATTTTTCTTGTGCCGATCTGACTTGGTAGATATCAAGTCACTCAAAGCCACTGAGAAATCTAAATCCTGGATATTACATATAATTACATACAGCAAGCCGCAAATTCCAGATGAACAGCAACTCAAAAACTTCCCATTTGGTCTTCTCAAGTCAATTTTCTTTACAGCTATTTTCAGTTAATTGAACCACAGATTTTCGTAGGGGCACGGCACAGAACAGCCCCTAAAGCGTGGTTTATTTACTTGAAAAGCGCTGTAAGTGAGTGACATAAGCTGCTACTGTAAAATCTTTGTCAAATAAAACAGCCTTGGCAAACCCATCACCGTCAACTGTTCCCCAAAGGTTCCACCACCACCCTTTTATCAACCTCATCCGCCTTAACTCGCGCTAACCCAAATTGCTCAATAACCCAAGCATTCGTCGTCAAGTGCGTACTCACCTCAGGCACTCGGTACTCACTCCTCGTTGATGCCAAAGCAGCTGGCAATAATAACTGATCCGCTAAATGTTCATCTACGGGTGCGCCTGTTTCATGAAACTTCAACAGTTCCTCGCAAGCCATATCTGCTACTTTGTCTGCTGGCAAACCAATGCGCCCTAACGCACCAAACCCAGCTAAGCTATTCTCGTACTCAGCAGTGAGAAACAAACCCGCCCCTGGTGCGACACCTTTTGCTCGCAATGGCTGCACAGATGGTTTCAATTGGGCTTCACGCAACACATTCTCAGCACGACTCGCCATCCTTTGGGGAATGTGAGAAGGTAATTCCGTGACGACTGCTAATCCCCGCACTTGTTGTAAGTCGCCACGTTCCACCAAGTTGATCCCGCCAATGCTACCACCACTTATTAACAACTGCACTTCTCCCCCACCTTGGGGATACCACCCCCAAGCCTTCAGTTCCACCTCAACTTGCACACCCATGCGTTGCACAGTTGGTAAATAAACTTGTTGAATGTAAGTTATGGAAGGGCTGTGGGTGACGTGAGTCCCGCCCTTAAGTGTTACCTGAGAGTCACCAGTAGCCAGCACCAAAGGCAAGAGAACAGTCTGTAACACTAAACCCACAGCACCAGCCGAACCGCCTTCTCGCGCTTCACTGACATCAAAGGTATAATTTCCCGCTTGTACAGCACTACCAGGAATAAACTCCAGCGCCGTCGAACCCAAAGCATCCCCCTGCACTTTGGCGTTGCAAATTGCAGCAGCAGCGCGAACTGCTGTCAAGTGTTGTGCTGCAAGTCCCGGTTTTGGGCGTCCGGCGCGGATGTTCCCTATCCGGATGGGATGACCAGTAATAGCAGCTAGACTTAGGGAGGTGCGGAGAATTTGCCCGCCGCCTTCACCGTAGGAACCGTCGATGTGAATCATGGACAATTTCAGATTTTGTCTTTTAAATTTTGGATTGTCCCCACGATTTTTGAAATCAAACCACAGATGGACACAGATGGACACAGATAAATCTTCATCGGTGTTTATCTGTGGTTTCCTAATTCTGTTAGCGTAGCCTGCCCTATGGGCATTATTTAAATTCCAACACTTTGCTCTTACCAGGATTCATCAACCCATAGGGGTCAACCATTTCCTTAAACTTTAACTGTTCTGGATCAATAACTTTTCTCCCACCGTCTTCAATAATATATGTGTGGGGATTTGCAATAAACACACCGCGCTCTTCGTGATAGCGGATAATTTCATTGAGGCGTTCTTCTGTAGAGTAGCGCACAAGTTGCAAAGCCGCAGGAGCGATCGCACCGTTGACTCGAATAAATTCCAAATGCATCATCACCTCATCGCCAAAGTGGTGATACAGTTGCTCTACCAGTTGTAAAGACGCGCCAGGTTTCGTCTCTACATTGGCAGGGAATATACTTTGCAAGTAGGTGATGGAAGTATCTACAGTCCGGGCGTGTAAGGTGGTGTGGTTCCAAGTAAATTCCCCTAAGTGCGTCCCTTTTGCTGCATCAATAGCTGGTTTTTGATATGTAATCTTACCCCCATATTGCTGTACTAACCCAGGCAAGAATTCTAAACTCGGTTCAGCAAGCATCAGTAAAGCGGCGTGAGTTCCATCAGGAATATACTCTCGCAGAGGTGCAAAATACTGTGGAATTGGGGATGCAAAAATGCTAATCTCTTTCTTAATCATCCCATCAGCATTAGCTAAAGCTTGACCAAAGCTTGCCGCCGCCATAAATTCTGGGAAGGTAACAATCACTTCTGCCCAAGGGTAAGCTGGTCCTAATGGGATTTCGACTTCAGTAATAATACCATTGATGCCCCAGGCATGGTTGACTTTTTGCACGTCGTCGCCGCGCAGTTCAATGACACGCGGTTCATCTTCCATTGTCACGACTTGTAAAGCTAGAAGATTGCCCCTGTCACCTAACAAACCATATTGTATCGACCCTATTCCGCCGCTACCACCTGCTACAAATCCGGCAATTGTCGCTGTGCGGTAAGTTGAGGGTGCCATCCGCATTTCCCAACCGATTTCTCGTGCTTTTTTATCCAACGCTGCCAACTTTACCCCAGCTTCAACCCGCGCGACTCCTGGTTTCACCCAGGGTATTTCTTGCATTCGCGTCATATCTATAATGACGCCTCCATGTAACGGTACGCATTGCCCGTAATTCCCCGTTCCTGCACCGCGCACTGTGACGGGGACTCTGTGTTTCACGCAAGCTGCTGCTACTTTTAATACCTCTTGTTGGTTCGCAGGACGCACAACTAGATCCCCGACTTTTCCTTCGAGTTTGGGTACGAGTACCGGGCTGAAGGTGTGGTAATCTTGGGATAATTTTGCGACTTGTGTAGGCTCGGTAATAGTTTCAATACCTTCTAAGGAAGCAGTGAGAGCATCTAAATCAAATGATTTTACGGGTGTTGTAGTCATAGTGAGAATTTTCTAAAAATGGAACCACAGATGGACACAGATAGACACAGATAACAGTCACTCGCTTCTCAAACATTCAAAATTATCAATTCAAAATTCAAACATTTTACCCACGGCTGTCTTCCGTGGGCTTGAAACAAGGACACCGTATTTCTTGCGCTTGCGCCAGAGCGAAATACATCTTTTTTTCAAGTGGGCTTGTATCCCACAACTAAAGTTTTTAAGCCGTTTTCCATTTTGAATTTTGAATGAGCGAATGAGCGAATTGTTTTGTCATCTGTGTTCATCGGTGTTCATCTGTGGTTTTAATTTTCATGTTTTACTGCACTTTCATGCCATTTACTTAATATAAGGTCAGATAAGGCACTCAAGCTCACAAAAATCAGAACACCTAAGCCTGTTGTGAGAAATAATGCGGCAAACATACGGGGAATTTGTAAGTTGTAGCTGGAGATGAGGATGCGATAAGCAATTCCTGCTTTTGCCCCACCAGTACCAGCAACAAACTCCGCAACGACTGCACCAATTAATGCTAAACCACCACTGATTTTTAAGCCGCCCAGAAAATAAGGCATGGCACTGGGTAAGCGGAGATACAATAGTGTTTGCCACCGGGAGGCTTTGTACAGTTGAAACAAATCAAGCAAGTTGCGGTCAACGCTGTTGAGTCCTAGTGTAGTGTTAGAAATGATGGGAAACAGGGCAACTATCCAAGCACAAACGACTAGGGCGGCAAAAGTGTTATTTTTTAGCCAAAGAATGATCAGGGGCGCGATCGCCACAATTGGTGTTGTTTGTAAAATGACTGCGTAAGGAAATAAACTTTTTTCAATCCACTTGCTTTGGGCGAATAATATCGCAATCAATAAGCCAGAAATAGCAGCAGCAATGAAAGCAAAAATAGTAATTTGTAGTGTAATTAATAACGAGGGAAAAAGCTCATTCCAATCAGTAATTAGGGTTTGAAATACTAATATGGGATCGGGGAGTATATAGGGAGGCAAATTTGTTATCCGTACAAAGATATCCCACAGAACCAGTGCCAAAAAGCCGATTGCCACAGGTGCCAAGACATCAGCAGAAATAAATTTTGCAAGTATCTTTTGTGTTTGAAGGCGACGGATGAACAGCATAAGCAATTCAAAACTGCAAAATTGAATTTTTGGGATTGCCCATTGCGAACGCTAGATGTTTAGCAACCTTGTGGCAATATTCGTTGTATGCTGAGGACATACGAAACGCCTCACTACGCGGGTGTGGTGCATCAATTATGACATCTGCTACTATACGTCCGGGGCTTGTCCCCATGACAAGAACCCGATTTGATAAATACACTGCTTCGTAAATATTATGTGTCACGAAAACGACTGTCCAGTGGTGTAGATACCACAAATCTAGTAAGTCACGGTTGAGTTTGCTGCGCGTAATTTCATCCAATGCCCCAAACGGTTCATCCATCAACAGGATATTCGGCTGAGTGACTAATGCCCTAGCAATTGATACCCGCATTTTCATCCCACCCGATAACTCGCGGGGATAACTTTTTTCAAACCCTTCTAACCCTACCAGTGCAAGCGTTTGCTGCACCAAGGGAATTGCATCTTTCCTGGGCATTCCCGTTAATTTCAAGGGTAAGCGGACATTTTCCCTAACATTTGCCCAAGGCATAAGTGCGGCGTCTTGAAAAACAAAAGCAAGTTTTCGTGCTTGCTGGCTGATACCCCAGTCAATAGTACCAGAAGTCACACGTCCCAGTCCGGCAATGAGGCGCAGCACTGTGCTTTTACCACACCCAGAAGGACCAACTAAGCTGACAAACTGTGACTGATGGATAACGACATTTAGGTCTTGCAAGGCAACGGTGCCATTGGCATAGACCTTGCTAACATGACTAAGGGTAATGGCGGAATTAGCCATCTGGTTGTTAGTTGTTAGTTGTTTACTACTACCCAAATTCCACTCCCCACTAACGACTAACGACGAACCACTCCCTTATTGACAAATTGCAAAGTAAATGCTTCTTTGTATTTTGTATTGGGTTGAAAAAGTTTAGCCTTGATCATGTCCTGAAACATTGTATCCCAACGCTCCTCAGTCATCGCCCCGATCCCTTGTTTTTCTGCTGCTCCAGAAACAAGTAAACCATATTCTTTGAGCTTTTGAATACTATAAGCAAGCTGCTCGTCTGTCATTTCTGGGTTATCTTTTTTAATAAGTTCATTACCAGGAGTTGGGTTGTCCAAGTAGCTGTACCATCCCTTAATTGAAGCATCGACAAACCGCTGCACTAAATCTGGATTTTTCTCGACAAGTTCTTTTTTTGTCTCAATTGTGGTTGCGTAAGGTGGATAACCAAAATCTGCTAATAAAAACACTAGAGGCTTAAATCCACCCTGCTTTTCAATGGCGAAAGGTTCTGAGGTAACATAACCCTGCTGGGCAGAGTTTTTGTCAGTCAGAAAAGGTCCGGGATTGAAGTTATAGGGGCGCTTTTGTTCGTCGGTAAAACCGTACTTCGCTTTAAGAAAGGGCCAAAAGGTGACATTGGCAGCAGCAGAAAGATAAATTGGCTTACTTTTAAGGTCGGCAAGAGTTTTCACTCCTGTGTTAGGGTGGGCAATGAGACACTGGGGATCTTTTTGAAAGATTGCCGCTACAGTCATTTTAGGGATTCCTTGAGCTATGGCATTGACTGCATCAATGCCATAGCCCATAAAGAAATCTACCGCACCACCCATCAACAACTGCGTTCCACTGGCAACTTGGGGACCACCCATTTTTATGCGAATATCCAAGCCGTGGTCTTTATAAATACCAGTCGCGATCGCCTGATAAAATCCCCCGTGTTCTGCTTGCGCTACCCAGTTGGTACCAAAGGTGACTTTATCCAAGCCAGAGTTTTTAGACTGTGGTTGGTCGTTATTGGCACAAGCAGCAATGATGCTACTACCAATTAACACTGAACCAGACTGGATAAACCGGCGACGACTCAGGGTATGAATTGCTGTTGATGAGCGTGGTGACGGATTCATATTAAAATTTTGCTTTCTTTGCTCCTAGTCTTAGTTCAATCGGAAAGTGCATTCCAAAATCAATTTTTGATTGACTTGGGAATAAGGTTGAATCTCCAAAGCACGGTGAAATGCTCTGATAGCTTCAACGTACTCTCCCATCGCGACATAACACAAGCCGAGACCGTGAAGTGCGCCGAAATGTACTGGATTGATTTGGATGACCATTCGACAGTCTCTCAGAGACTTTGAATACTCTCCAGTGGTATAATAAAGAAAAGCTCGGCGATTCCAAGCTTCAGCAAAATCTGGTTGGTCGTTAATAAGTTCTGTCAGCAAAGCTTCGGCTTCAGCTATTTCTCCAGAATCCATTAACTTTTGACTGCGTTCAATCATGGACAGTCCATGAACTCCCTTTTGTTGAAACCAGATATGCCAGATTTTCCTGGTCGCCTGGTCGCGGACTGTTTGCTCGGGATTTTTCAAGTCTTCAAGTAAGGAATCGATAAATAAAGAATCCATGAATTCAAGGTCGGTGATAGTTACTTTGGATCAAATTTCGCACATTATTATCTAAATGATCTAATTAATCACTAAAAAATTCTGATTGCTGAGTACCGATAACCCACTACGTGCAACACAGAAATCCCAGAGGAGGTTTCCCCCGATGGCAACTGGCGTTGCTGAGCCAAATTTTAGAAATTCAAAAAATGCGACAGCACTCATTGCTTGGAACTTGGGACAATGAAATTAAAAATTAGCAATTAATTTACTATCTTCTGTAGTCTGCAATACGATCGCTCTATGATTCGATATTTAGAGTCATTAGTGATGGGTCATTAGTATGCCATACTTTTACAAGTCACAACTATGCTGGTAGTTGTAGAGAAATCGCTAATGACTAAGAATTGATAAAAAGTAAGAGAAAAAGAAACGACTATGCCAAAGCAAAAAAGCGTTTCCAGGCATATTGTTCTCACTTCGCATCCCAGTCGCTTTGGTCCTAAACCGATTCCCATCCAATGGGGAGCAGCTGATCCAATGCAACGCGGTCCAGTGATTGCCACACTGGTTAAGCAGACACACCGCAATGTGATTGGCACTCACTCTGGTGGTTATGCGATTTACAGGGCATTAGCGGTGGCTAGCGGAGCACTTCAGTCAGATCACAGGGCAGATCTTACCAACACATCTCCAGTAGAATACATTGGACCACACCCAAGCTGGTACGAGCCAGATAAAATTGTCTCGCTTGACCCGTTTGGGGCGATGGTTGGTGAGGTTTTTGCATCATACTGCGCACAGGGATATGACATTCGTCCCACAATTGCCATCACAAACGCGCACATCAACTTACCCGAATTACAAGAAGCGGTGGCAAAAGGACGCTTGCAGGTTGATGGCAAGATTATGAAACCTGGTGGCGATTTAGTGGTCACTAAAGCCGCAATTGAACCAGTTTGGTACTTACCAGGAATTGCCAAACGCTTCCAAATCACTGAAGGAGAGTTACGCCGCGCTTTATTTGAACAAACTGGGGGAATGTTCCCAGATTTAGTGACGCGATCTGATTTGGAAGTATTTTTGCCGCCAATCGGAGGTGTGACTGTGTATATTATCGGGGATATCGCAGCCCTGACTGACCCCGATAAACCCTTAGCAGTACGCGTACATGATGAATGTAACGGGTCTGATGTGTTTGGCTCAGATATTTGCACCTGTCGCCCCTACTTAGTACATGGTATAGAAGTTTGCGTACAAACAGCACAAGAAGGTGGTGCTGGTGTCATTGTCTACTGCCGTAAGGAAGGGCGTGCTTTGGGAGAGGTGACGAAATTCCTAGTTTACAATGCCCGTAAGCGTCAAGAGGGTGGCGATCGCGCTGATTCCTACTTTGCCCGCACTGAGTGTGTGGCAGGCGTGGAAGATATGCGGTTCCAAGAACTGATGCCCGATGTGTTGCACTGGTTGGGCATTACCCGTATTGACCGTATGGTATCAATGAGTAATATGAAGTACAACGCCATTACTCAATCGGGAATTAAGATTGTCGAACGAATACCAATTCCAGAAGAGTTGATTCCCCAAGATGCCCGCGTGGAGATAGAGGCGAAGAAAGCAGCCGGTTACTACACTACAGGAGAGGTGTTGGATGCTGACAGTTTAGCTGCGGTCAAGGGACGTTCTTTAGTAGATTGAGTTTAAGGGGATAAGGGGGACAAAGAAAGGGACACCCAGACACAGGGACAAAGGGGAATTCCTCAAAAAAACTCTCCGGTGCGTCTTGCGCTCTCCCTTGTCTTCCTCATCCTCCTCATCTCCCCATAAGTAGGGGTGTATCGATATAGGAGTCAGTAAGAATGGAGATGCGAACCGCCAAGACGCCAAGGACGCCAAGAACAGAGGGCAAAGAGTTGGTTGCTTATTTGCGTTCTCCTCATGCTATCCGGGAGCGTTGTGGGCAACTGTTTGCGTTGGCAGTTGAGGGTAAGTCGCATCACTTTAGTTGCGATTTGACACGGTTGACAAAAGTGGGTGATTATGTAATAGAGGTAATGCAGGAAGAATACCCAGATTTGCAAATTCCTTTTCACAGCCGGTGGCGGCATTTTGAGGCTGGGGGTGTACCGCGTTTATCTCAGTTGGATGAGCAGTTAGCGGGACTAACGCCTTTAGAGAAAGCTGTTGCCAAGTTTGATTTGGCGATAATCAGTGTTTTATTGGATGCGGGCGCGGGCTCACGTTGGTATTATCGCGAACGGGAGACTCAGCTAAGTTTTAGGCGTTCTGAAGGTTTGGCAGTTGCTAGTTTCCAAATGTTTTGCGATGGAACTTTTTCTAGTGACAAGCAAACAGCACCTTTGCAAGTTGATGCTGAAAGATTGCAAGCCTTAACAGAACAAGAACTGGCAGATGGGTTTGGTGTGAATGCAGAGAATCCTTTGGTGGGAATTGCTGGGCGGTTGCAGTTGTTGCAAAAATTAGGTCAAGCTTTACTTTCTTCACCTCATTTATTTGGAGAACAAAACCCCCGCCCGGGTAATTTGGTTAAATATTTAATAGAAAAATCTGGCAATAACCGATTAGCTGCTACCACAGTGTTGGGTGCAGTTTTAGAAGGACTAGGTAATATTTGGTCTGGACGAATTGAGGTTGCAGGGATTAATCTGGGTGATGTTTGGTTTCACCCAAGTGTTGCTGATGATGGCTTAGTGCCATTTCACAAACTGTCCCAGTGGCTTACTTATTCTCTGCTTGAGCCTGTAGAGGAACTTGGTTTGGAAATAACAGATTTGGATGCCCTCACTGGATTAGCAGAATATCGCAATGGGGGGTTATGCCTTGATTTGGAACTCCTGCGCCCTAAACACCCAGAAATTTTGCTCAAGCCTCATCCAGTTGGATCAGAGGTTATAGTTGAGTGGCGTGCCCTAACCGTGATGCTCTTGGATCGCATCGCCGCCACAGTACGCGAAAAGTTGGGCATGAGTGCCGAAGAACTGCCACTGGTGAAAATCCTGCAAGGTGGAACTTGGACAGCGGGGCGAAAAATAGCTGCTCAACACAGAAAGGGTGGTATACCCCCCATACAGATAGAAAGCGACGGCACTGTATTCTAGCTCTGGGCAGTCATGAGTCATGAGTCATTAGTCATTAGCTTTGGAAAAAGCAACTGACATGGACAAAAAGCTAATGACTGATACCTCTTTTCTTGGTGTCCTTGGCAAGCGAACGGACAGTTGCACGCCCGTCGCTCGTCTTGTGGTTGCATAATAAAACATTTAGAGCTTATGTACAGTCAAGTCATAATAATCGAGCATCCGTTGATTCAACACAAATTGACGCTCATGCGTAAAGCCGAAACCACCACGGCAAAATTTCGAGTCTTAATTAAAGAGATTAGCTTGCTGTTGGCTTATGAAGTCACGCGAGATTTGCCTCTAAAACATGAATTGATTAAAACACCACTAGCCCCCATGAAAGCCCCAGTGCTTGCGCCAGATAAAAAGCTAGTGATTGTTTCTATCCAACGGGCGGGACAGGGAATTTTGGATGGGATGCTGGAACTTATACCATCAGCCAGAGTGGGACACATTGGATTATACCGTGATCCCAAAACCCTAATTCCCGTTGAATATTATTTCAAAGTTCCCCAAGATGTGGATAAGCGAGATGTGTTGGTGGTTGATCCGATGCTGGCAACTGGCAATTCAGCAGTAGCAGCGGTGGAACGGCTGAAATCAACGAATCCGAAGTCGATTCGCTTTGTTTGTATACTCGCTGCACCAGAAGGTATTGAGTATTTCACCGAAGTACACCCTGATGTCCCTATTTACACTGCGGCTATTGACGATTATTTGGATGAAAGCGGCTACATTATTCCTGGATTGGGAGATGCAGGCGATCGCTTGTTTGGGACGAAATAAGCTGATTTGTATTCAAATTGTATAGTTTTACGTAAAAAAGAAGGTAAAAGGTGAAAGCTATAAGGTAAAAAATTATATTTTTCCTTTTTCCTTCTTATTCCTGAACTGCTACTTTCCAAAGTTTAACAGTTTTATGATCACTGGCTGAGGCAATTGTCTGACTGTCAGGACTGAACGCCACATTCCAAACCATATTTGCTCAAACCAGTGAACCTTATTTGCAGACGTGATTCATCACGTTGGTATGTGATTGAACTAGTAAATTTTTTCAAAAAAGTTACTGGCTCAATCAGATTTTTTTATAGTACCTATAATTTTTGATACTTGCTCTCAATAGTAGCAAGCTTGATTCTTGCTACTCATTTGTCGTGCTTTCAATTTTCATGTCCTAAACCCTTACAACAAGAGTTTCATAACCCAAAAAGTGCAAGTTCAATGCGCGATAGCTTATCATGAGGAATTTACTAAAAAATTCTTATTTTGCGTATTAATCATTTATATTCTATTTCTATAACTGTTTTTATCACCCTCGCAAAAATGTCTCAACCAACGATTGGACAACTAGAAAGAGAAATAACACATCGTATCCGTTCCCTCTATACGAAACAACTTGGACATCGCCCTGGCAAAATTATTTGCCAATTTTTTGATACAGAATTGGCAATCTCAATAGAAAATTCTGTAAGCCTTCCTGAGCAAACTCTTTTAAGGGCAGGATATGATATTTTGGCTGAACAAGTGCGATTAGATCTCAACAAAATCATTGCTCCACAAATCAAGGATTTGATTGAGGAGATTATTAAAAAAGCAGTAGTAGACTTGTTGCTCAATACAAATTTAATAACAGGTCGCACTGGTATTCTTGTTTTCTTAGAAGCATTGCCAGAGGTTCGGAATCGCGAAAGTATTCCTAAGGCTAATTGCAAGATTGTGCAAGAGTGAGATAGCGATAGATAACGGCTTGTAATTCATGAAAATTATATGGTTTGGTAATGCAGTCATCAGCTCCTGCTAGAAGAATGGGATTTCCATCTTGTTCACTGGTTAAAGTTGTCATTCCAATAATTGGAATCATCGCTGTCTCTGGGTTGTGCTTTAAATAATGAATAACCTGTAAACCACTTAAATCAGGTAATGCAATATCGAGCAGGATTAAATCTGGTTGGTGTGTTTGTGCTAAAATCAAAGCCTTGATTCCTTGTTTGGCACAAATACACGACACATTGAGTAACTTAAGGTGAGAATTGAGAAGTTCTAAATAGTGTAGATCTTGTTCTACAACTAAAACAAAAGGCTGTACCGACATAAATTATTCCTCACCTTTAAAGAAGGACCATACATCAAAACCCTCGTGACTAAAAAACTCGTTTTTAGGAAGGTTACCCTGTTAGCAAGATGTACGAGGCTTCCTTCAGGCGGCTGTTAGCGGCTTGAGATGGAGTGACTCGTCTGTGATTCACAAGGCTTGGTGTCTGCGCTGATATCCAGGGAAGGACACGAAGAGCTAGTGGCAACATTAAGCAAATATCATCATATTAGATGTGTATTTCGTCAAGTGTTTTTTGAAAAAAATTTAGCTTTGGTTAGCTGTGGTTAAATTTTATAGAGCATTACTCTTGATAAGGACTGACGCCAAAATTTTGATTGTGTGGAACTCGCCATACTGCATCTCTACATAAATCACCTCAACTTAGTAGCGTTTTGAACCTAGAAGACATAAGTCCTCATAGCTGCATTCTTAAGTAGGTGTAAGTAAAATCAACTTATGCAGTTAATCAGATGGAACGTGGATTGTAGATAAGTGAAACATTTTGCCGCCGCAGTGCAATTGATCTACAGATACAGACAATGCTTCCCTCACGAACGCGCATCCGCATGCACGGGTCCGGTTTTTTTTACAGTGCGTAAGTCCTATTGGTGTCGGTTTTCTTTGAAGTAGGGGACTCCCAAAGCTGCTGGAGGTGTAGATTGACCGGCTAATCCAACCAGGGCAAGCAGAGCTGTTATGTACGGTAGCATAATCAAAAATTGATAAGGAATATTTGCATTCAATGCCTGAATTCGCAACTGCAAAGCTTCGGTAGCACCAAACAACAAGCAAGCCAACCCAGTTCCTATAGGATGCCATCTGCCAAAAATTAAGGCAGCGATCGCAATAAAACCTTTTCCAGCACTCATTCCCTCAGCAAAGTATTTTACCTGCACTAAAGTTAAATAAGCACCTCCCAACGCAGCTAGACAACCACTGACTACCACAGCAAGGTAACGCACCTGTTGCACTGACACCCCAGCTGTATCAGCAGCCTTAGGATATTCCCCTACAGCTCGTAAGGTAAGACCCGGGCTGGTACTAAACAAAATATAGGTGCTGATAAAAACTAAAAACAACAGTAAATATACGAGAATGTCTTGCTGGAATAGTAAAGGTCCGACAAGGGGAATATTCGCAAGACCAGGAATCATAATTGGTTCAATTCCAGGTATGCGCTGGGTGCTACTACCACCAAACACCAAGCGTGATAAAAACGATGTTAACCCAGCGGCAACAAGATTAATTGCTAAGCCTGACACCAACTGGTCAACCCGTAAAGTTACGGATAAGAAAGCATGGAGTAGTCCCACCAATCCCCCAGCAATCAGAGAAGCAAAGACACTAAGCAAGACATTACCAGTGTAAAAACTGGCAACAGCACTAGTAAATGCACCAGTGAGCAACATTCCCTCTAAGGCAATATTCAGTACCCCCGATCGTTCCGAAAAAAGTCCACCCAGTGCGGCAAATGCTAGGGGAACTGCGAGACGGAGGCTAGAAACGAGGTAGTCTGAGAAGAAGTTTATGTTATTCATCACATCTTACTTGTTGTTTTGCGTCAAGCTTTTTAAGCTAGAAGCTGTTTCTTCTGGTTTTCCAGAGAGAGGGAAAACTAAAATACTCTTGATTGCCTGGTTATCTACTAATTCTTTTAAGCGATGTAATTGTCGGTCAGTAATGGCAATTCCCGCATAATTTTTGGCATAATTTAATTCTTCTTGAAAATTCGCCTCATTATAAGCTTGAATAAACACTCGATCAACATTCCAATTCTGCCAATCCGCTGCGAAATATCGTTTAGCCCAATAAGGGTTATGATGACAAATATCAAAACTCACGGTCGAGTTAGCTTGTTTCATTGCAGTTATCATTTCTTGTAACAAATTAGTTAAATTAGAGGTGCGGTCAATTTTACCTGGTAATTCAGCATAATAACCTAGATAATCATCCCATTGAACTGCATCAATATTTGGATATTTTTGAACGAACTCTACTAAGATATTTTTAAATAAACTAGCAACCTCAGGAATCTGCACATCAAGGACATAATGATCAATGCCAACGTACGTTTTATCCACACCAGGAACAATCCATCTCCGAGAAGTTGCTAAATCATAAATTGGGCTATTTTTATCTATCTTAATACCTTTTTCAAAATAAGCATGCACTTGCATTCCCTGTTTGTGTGCCTCATCAATCAACCAATCTAACCATTTTTCTTGAAACTGGTTAGGACAACTTCTATATCCCAGAGTTTGCTGCATAACCTCACTATTGTACATCGTACAACCATTACCCCAAACACCGTGGATAATCGTATTATAGCGGTTCTCAGTTGGGTCTAATACATTCTGGTAAAATTAAACGAAGGTATA